>JAQYLW010000042.1 GCA_028719825.1 Spirochaetales bacterium
ATACGAGTTCACGTTTTGACCCAAAAGAGTTACAACGTGAATGTTCATCTTGTCTATATAAAGGATTTCGTCAATTATATCGTCTATACTTCGTGATATTTCCCTGCCTCTTACATATGGCACAATACAATACGAACAAAAGTTATTACAGCCGTTCATTATGGGAACGTAGGCATTAAGATCGTCCTTTGAAGCATAGTATTTTGCAAAAGGATATTCGCTGTTATTTTTGACCACAAACGAGTTTTCCTCTTTTATCATCAACGGAATTGAGAGTTTATCGTTGTTTTTTACAACGGCAGTAATGCCTTTGAACCTTTTTTTGAGTTCATCTCCCATGCGGTCAGCCATGCAACCCGTAACGTATATACCAAGCTTTTTATTTCTTTTTTTCAGCCCGTTATGGTGGGCTATTCTGCCAAGCACTCGTTCTTCGGCACTTCCCCTTACGGAGCAGGTATTGATTATTACGGCATCAATATCCTTTTCGGGAACCTTTATATCCCTTGTCGTTTCTATTCCCATGCCGTTTAAGGATGTGACGATTGAGTTCATTTCGGCTTTGTTAAGCTCACAGCCGTAATTCTCTATAAGTACAGTCATTGTATGTTCTCTCTTTTGTTGTAAAGCTCAAGGGTATTTTCCATAAGGCATGCTATGGTTAGAGGTCCTACTCCTCCGGGAACCGGTGTTATAAAGCTCGCTTTATTTATAACGTCGTTAAAATTAACATCGCCCTTAATAACATAGCCTTTTTTGGCATTTTCATCCTTTATTCTGTTTATGCCGACATCTATTATCACGGCACCTTCCTTTATATAAGAAGAATCTATAAACTCGCTTTGACCCACGGCTACTATCAATATATCGGCATCAGAGGTAATTTTTTTCAAGTCCTTTGTATGCCTGTTTGCGCATGTTACGGTTGCGTTATATCTTGTGTTATTCAACAACAGCGACATTGGCCTGCCCACAATCCGTGATCGGCCTATGACTACGGCATGCTTTCCTTCGGTTTGTATTCCGTAGAACGACAGTATCTCTAAAATACCCTTAGGGGTACATGGTACAATTCCGTTTTCTCCAAGGGCAACCTTTGCCATATTTATATATGTGATTCCATCTGCATCCTTATCGGGGGATATTTCATTTAAAATCTTTTCAGTGTTGTATCCCTTAGGGAGCGGAAGCTGTAGTAAAATTGCATCCACTTCGCTGTCGTGGTTTAGGGTGTTGATTAAATTTATTACCTCATCCTCGCTTACAGTGTCCTTCAGTTTAAAGTCCTTTGTTGTGAACCCCAGTGATAATGCGGTTTTGTGTTTAGAAGCAACATAGGATAAGCTTGCCCCGTTTTCTCCAATGAGGATTGTAGCCAAACATGGGGTTCTTCGATTTTGATGCGCATATAATTCAAGCGTTTCCTTTATTTTTGTTTTAATATTTTCTGCAACGAGTTTGCCATCTAAAATTTGCATAATTCATTATATTACAATAAACAAAACAGGTTAGCAACATATTAAAAAAAGACGTGATTTAGTCTATAATGTACTGACACGGGACAAGATTTATGAAAAAAACCTTTTATATTGAAAATTTAGGATGTGCAAAAAATCAGGTGGATGCCGAGGTTGTTGCCTTTGATTTGATAAACAAGGGCTATGAGTGTATAAATGATACCGAAAACGCCGTAAAGAAAGCAGATATTATTATTGTAAATACTTGCGCATTTATAGAGAGTGCCAAAAAAGAGTCTATAGATGTGTTTTTTGAATTGAATGCACAAAAGAAGAAAAGCGCCAAAATTGTAATAACAGGCTGCCTTGGACAGAGATATAAGGACGAGCTTGTAAAGGAAATGCCCGAAGCGTTTATGATAAGCGGAGTTCCCCAAACTCCCTCAACAACAAGAGGGGATAGGCTGTTTTCAAAAAAGGGAACGGCATATGTTAAGATCCTTGAAGGCTGTAATCACAGATGCTCTTTTTGTGCTATTCCCATTATACGAGGACCCCTTGTTTCAATAAGCGAAGAGGAAATAATAAAAGAAACATCACGTCTTGTAAAAAGCGGAGTAAAAGAGATTAACCTAATCGGACAGGATCTTGCCTCTTATGGAATTGATAAATATAAAAAAAGCACGCTCACCGATCTTTTAGCTAAGCTTAGCCAAATTGAGGGTGATTTTACTATTCGCTGTTTATATATCCACCCTGATTTTTTCCCCTCTGATCTCATAAGCGTTATTCAGCGTTCAAACGGAAAAATACTTCCATATTTTGATATTCCGTTACAGCATGCCTCAAAAGATATACTAAAGGCAATGCACCGTGCACACACAAAGGAATACTACCTTGATCTTATCAAAAAGATACGATCATCATTTGATGAATGTTATATCAGAACCACTTATCTTTTGGGCTTTAAAAACGAGAGCAAAGAAACGCTTGAGGAATTGAAGGAGTTTATTGAAGAATCATCGCTTGATGCGGCTTCGTTTTTTGAATACTCCAGAGAAGAGGGAACCGAGGGCGAAAGAATTATGAGCGAGGATGAGGTTAAGTCAATTCGACCCCTTGTCAAGCGATATAAGAAAAAGCTTGAGGCACTTCAGGATAAAATATCATCCTCTCGTCTCAGCCGATTTGTCGGTACGGAGCAAAACGTGTTAATCGAAGAGAAAATAGAAGGTACATCCATGTATTTTGCTCATATTCCTTTACAATGCCCCGACACTGACGGAACCGTAGTGTTGTCTGTTCCACCTGACAGCGCAGAACCTCTTATTGAAGGTGAAAAATACAGGGCAAAAATAACAAAGGTGAATAATCTTGATTTAGAAGCTGAAAAGATGTAAATTTTTATTCAAAATTAAAAAGAGTGGTCTTTTAAACTACTCCTTTTACTTTTAACTCTTAAACAAAAAAGGAGAAAAGAGTATGGGTGTTTTAAAGAATATCACCGAAGCTGTGGGGAATACTCCACTGTTACAACTTTCACATCTTGCTTCCAAGCACGGCGTTACGGCTGGCATTTATGCCAAGCTTGAGTATTTTAATCCATCAGGTTCTGTTAAGGATCGAATTGCTGTGCAAATGATTAAAGATGCAGAGCAAAACGGTTTATTAAAGAAAGGATCTGTTATTATCGAGCCTACATCTGGGACTACCGGTATAGGACTTGCGTTTTCAGGCACAGCCTTAGGCTATCGAACAATTTTGGTTATGCCCGACACAATGTCTGTTGAAAGACGTTCACTTATGAAGATATACGGCGCCGAAATTGTATTAAGCGATGGTAAAAAAGGGATGAAGGGCGCTATTGAAAAAGCAAACGAACTCAAAAACGAGATTGAAAACAGCGTAATTTTAGGTCAGTTTGAAAATCCGTCAAACCCCAAAGCACATTTTGAAAATACGGGTAGGGAGATATACGAAGATCTTAACGGCAATGTTGACGTTGTAATTGCAGGGGTCGGAACCGGTGGAACAATAACCGGAGTCGGCAAATACCTTAAAGGAAAGTACAAGAATATCAAGGTTATAGCCGTAGAGCCCTATTCAAGCGCAGTGCTTTCCGGAGAAAAGAGCGGACCGCACAAAATTCAGGGTATCGGGGCCGGGTTTGTTCCTCCTATTTTGGATACGGGCATATATGATGAAATAATAAGAATTACCAATGAAGAGGCATATGAATATGCCATTGAACTGCCTAAAACAGAGGGGGTATTTACGGGAATTTCATCAGGAGCCGCCCTTGCTGCCGCAATAAAAACAGCAAAAAGAGAAGAGTATAAAAACAAGAATATTGTAGTCATTTTACCCGATAGCGGAGACAGGTATCTATCTTTGCTTTCGCCATCTGTTTAAGCGTGTCTATGTTTAATAAGTTCTTGACAATACACCCTAAATATCAAATAATAAAAGGGCTATAAACTATAAATGGAGGAAACAGGCGTGAATCTTTCTGCAGAGAAAAGAGTACGACAAAATAAAAAAAGAAGACTGCACAATCGCATGGTAAAAAGCGAGGTTAGAACAGCGGTTAAATCATTTGAAAGCGCAGTGAATGCTAACAATGCCGAACAGGCAAAAGAGAAGCTTCTTCTTTCTATCAGTCTGCTTGATAAGGCGGTTTCTAAAGGCGTGTTACATAAAAATACTGCAAGCCGCAAAAAGAGTCGTATGTCAAGAGCATATAACGTAATGACAAAGGCAGCTTAATAATGGCTCGGTCAAAAAATGACAAAATAACTAAAGCCGATCTCGTGGAGGAAATCTACGGGAAGGCTTTAGTTGAGTATAAAGTTAAAAGACGAACTAAGTGCCCCTTTAACAAAGAGGATATAGTTGATTTGGTAAACTCTTTTATTGAATCGCTTTGCACAGGCCTCAAAGAGGGTAAAAGCGTAGAAATACGCGGTCTTGGTTCATTTGAAAAGCGTAAGCGTTCTGCACGTGCTAATATGCGCAATCCAAGAACCGGCGAGGCTGCAGAATGTCATGAACATTCTGTTGTGGTATTCCGTTCGGGCAAGGAGCTCAAAGAAGCGGTTTGGAACCTCTAAGGTTTTCTTTTAAAAATAATCATTTTATTATTTATGAGTTTCTAAAAACTCTGTTATTAGTTATATTATCGGCAATTCTATGCTTTCTGTCGCTTCCTAATTTTATTGTTAAGGAAGGAGTGGGATTGTTGTCGTTTATTTCGCTATGCCCACTATTTATTGCCGTTTACCGTGTTAAACATCTTTTCGCATCATTCTTTTACGGTCTTATATACGCTGTAGTGTATTTTACGTTGCTCCTTTCGTGGCTGTATAATTTTCATCCTTTAGCCCTGCCGTTGGTTGTTACCCTGCGTAGCATTCAGTATGCGTTTATTTTTTTCGCTCTTGTATTGAGTGTACGTGTTTTTAAACATCAGTCATGGCTTTTTCTTCCATCGGTTTATGTTGCGCTTCAATATCTTTTGGAATGCGGTTTTCTTGCGCTATCATACGGCAACCTTGCATATTCTTTGTATAAGTATCCCATTTTAATACAATGTGTTGATCTATTCGGACCCTTCGGTCTGTTGTTTATTGAGGCGGCTATCTCCTCTGCATTGGCCTGTATTTTTTTATCAAAAGGGGGCAAAAAACACATTGTTATAGCCTGTGTCATAATGATTGTGTTTTTATTATCTTACGGGAGCTTTAGACTGGGGCAAAAAGAAAACGAAAAAGTAAAAAAGGAATTTAATGTAATTGCCGTTCAGCACAATGTAAACAGCCATTCAATAGATGATTCTTCATATATTCCGATACTTGATTCGCTTATTGATTTGAGCAATAAAGGTTTATATGAAAATCCCGATTCTTCGCTTTTGATATGGAGTGAAACGGCTGTTGTTCCACCCGTGTCTTGGTATTTGAATCATCCGACAAAATCTCCTTATACGCTGAGTGCGGATAAGGTTGTTTCCTTTTCCGCATCAATTCCGATTCCGCTGTTGTTTGGTAACGGAGATGCCGTTTTACAAAACACGAGTGAATCAAAAGAACTGAGCAATGCAAAGTATTATAATGCCGGAGTTCTTATAGACGGAGGAAGAATAAAACAGAAGTATTACAAACAGCATCTTGTCCCGTTTAGTGAGTATTTTCCTTATAAAAACGTCTTTCCGAAATTTTATGATTTTCTTGTATCGCACAATCTTACATTTTGGGACAAGGGCGAGGAAAGCATTGTATTTGACATACCAATAAATAAGGGAAAAGAAACCGTTAAAGCCTTTACTCCGATATGCTTTGAGGATACATTCGCATACATATCGCGCTCCGGAATAAAAAACGGAGCAGAAATGCTTATTAATCTTACAAACGATTCGTGGTCCCTGTCCCATGCCTCACAGAATCAGCATCTGAGCATGGGGGTGTTCCGTTCTGTTGAAAACAATGTGCCCACCGTAAGATGTACAAACAGCGGAGCAACATGCTATATTTCCGCAACCGGAAGAATAAAAGGAACTCTTGATTATTTTGAAAAAGGCTATGGCGTTTATAACGTGCAAATAAAAAATTCAGGACATACACTGTACGCTGTTTTAGGCGATATACCTATTATTTGTTTTACCATAGCTGTTTTGACTCTACTATTAATTGGCTGCCTTTGTGCAGTTAAGAAAGAATTGTTTTAAGCGCTTTTATAATATCGTTTATGTTCTTTTCATCAGAACGCACATAAACAATGTATTTTCCTGTTTTAAAGATCTTTTCGCTGTTTGACGCTATGCCGAGCTGAGAAAGCAAGAACTCTGCAATGTTTTTTGACAATAGAGGAGATGGTGTATATTCAACTTCCACTTCGCTCGTTTCTCCGTTCACTCTAACGTTTTTCAGAATGTGCATCTTTGGAGAGCTTTTGCCCTGTATGGCTGCTCCCGTGCTGTTCATGAAGCTTGCTATTGAATAATTATCAAATGACAGGCTGTTAAGATATGAAGCCACCTCATCCTCATTGTACAGCTTGAGCATTTCTTGAACTGCGCTATTACAGGTAGATATGTTGTCAACTGTAATGAAATTATGCGGAGTTGGGCATAAGGAAGAACCTATGCATTTATAGTCAAATAGGCGACTTTTATCTATCTCTGCCATTATGGCTACCAAAAAAGCATTTATAAGAGGTGATTCGGACATATCGCCAAGGGAATACAGATCATTCGGGTCGGGCTTTTTGCTCTTGTCGTTATCCCATACCACGCTTACTCCCCCTGTTAGGGTGTCCATGGCAAGGATGTGTATATTGCTTCCCGTAAGCCCCTTGAAGGTTTTGTCTATGTTTTCAATAATGGGCATATCAAGAGTAAGCGTAACTCCGTCAGACATGGACTTGTCTTTTTTTTCGGAAGAAACAAGATACTCATTGCACAATTTTTCAATACCGCTGATTCCCTGACCCTCGTTATCCGTTTCTCCTAATAGCCTTATAATACTTGGTTCGGGGTACGGATAAACCCTTGTGCGTACCGATGAGATTCCACCATTTGCCGATGTAATCATTTTACGTAAATCCATAGCTAAAAAAATGCCGTTTTTATCGCATATGGTACCCCTTAGCGAAGAAGTAAGGGGCGCAGGGTCGTTAAAAGAATTCATTTGTTTTGATACAAGAGATGAGCGTACAAACAGGCAAACAACAAGCGCAATAACGCATACGATAAACACTGCAGCACTTATTTGTGCATATAGCTTAATTTGACCTGTCTTATTCATAACACTATAATAAAGCATATGGGTTTTTTTGAGAAGATATTCGGTTCTAAATCAGACAGAGAAGTTAAAAAACTTAAAGATTTTGTAGATGAAGTTAATTCATTTTCATCCTATGCTCAGGCTTTGAAGGATGAGGATTTTCCTAAAAAAACACAGGAGTACAAGTTGCGCATAAAAAACGGCGAAAAGCCTTCCTCGTTCAAGGCAGAAGCTTTTGCTCTGGTGCGTGAAGCCTCCTACAGATGTATAGGAGAGCGCCCTTATGATGTTCAGATAATGGGTGCTGCCGTTTTGGATGACGGTAAAATCCTTGAAATGAAAACCGGAGAAGGAAAAACGCTTACATCGTCCATAGCGGCATATTTCAATGCGTTAAGGGGCGAGGGGGTTCATGTTATAACCGTCAATGACTATCTTGCAGAGCGCGATGCGGAATGGATGGGCGTAATTTACCGTTTTATGGGGCTTAGCGTAGGGTGCGTTCTTTCCACTATGGATAACGAAGCACGCAAAGACGCATATTCAAAAGACATAACATACGGAACAAACAATGAGTTTGGCTTTGATTATCTTCGTGATAACATGAAGTACAGAGCGGAGGACAAGATACAGGCTAATCACGCATATTGTATAATAGATGAAATCGATTCAATTTTAATTGATGAGGCACGTACTCCTTTAATAATAAGTGCCCCCGATGATGACGACAGCGCCTATGCTGTTGCTGCAGCCCGTATTGCTCCCGCTTTTAAGGAATGCGAAAAAGATCCCGAAACCGGAACTTATTACGAGCTCGATCCGCTTGAGCGCAAGTTTACAAAGGATTTTGACGACAAGGGCGATTTTAAACTTGATGAGAAAAGCAAGAATATAACAATTACCCGCTCAGGTTATATGCACATGGAAGAGCTTTTGAATAAAAGCGGTGCTATCTCCGGCTCTCTATACGATCCGGGTGCTTTTGAATATGTCCATTACGTTACACAGGCCTTAAAAGCCTTATATATGTACAAAAAAGACATAGATTATATAGTTGCCGACGGAAAAGTTCAGATAGTTGACGAGTTTACGGGGCGTATTCTTGAAGGCAGACGATATAGCGAAGGACTGCATCAGGCCATAGAGGCAAAGGAGCATTTAAAAATCCTTTCCAAAAGCAAAACGCTTGCGACAATAACAATACAGAACTTTTTCAGAATGTATAAAAAAATATCCGGCATGACGGGAACGGCTATAACCGAGGAACAGGAATTTGCTTCTATTTATAACCTTGAAGTTGTCGTGATCCCAACTAATAAACCGCTTATGAGGATTGATGCCGATGATTATATATTTTTTAATGAAAAATATAAGTATGAGGCAGTTACAAAAGAAGTAAAGCGTGTACATAGCACAGGGCAGCCTATTCTTGTAGGTACGGTGTCTATAGAAAAAAGTGAACTTCTTTCAAAATTATTTACGCGAGCGGGCATTCCTCACAATGTCTTGAATGCAAAAAACCATGCGCGTGAAGCAATGATAATTGCAGAGGCAGGAGCAAAAGGTGCTGTTACCATAGCAACAAACATGGCAGGACGAGGAACCGATATCAAACTTGGCGGCTCTATAGAAAATCTTGCATATAAGAAATGCTCAACACATGCAACTCCCGAAGAGTTTAAAAAGGCAAAAGAAGAAGTAAGGGAAGAGTTCAAAAAAAGGGAGGATGAAGTAAAGGCCTTAGGAGGGCTGTACATCCTTGGAACCGAAAGGCACGAATCACGCCGTATAGACAATCAGCTGCGTGGGCGCTCAGGTCGTCAGGGAGATCCCGGATTTTCAAGATTCTATGTTTCGCTTGATGACGATTTAATGAGAATTTTCGCATCCGACAGCGTTAGGGGATTTTTATCAAAGGCCGGTATGGACACCCCGGAGCCCCTTGAACACAAAATGGTTACGCGAGCAATAGAAAAGGCTCAAAAGAGCGTTGAGGAGCGCAACTTTACAATACGAAAAAATCTGCTTGAATATGATGATGTTATCAACGAACAGCGTGAATTCATCTATACTCAACGAGACAGTATTATAGAGGAAAAAGACGTTCCGTCAAGGATTAAATCCGCGATCGCTTCCACGGTAGAATCCCTTGTTGATAACAAGGATAACGAAAGACTGTCATCTCTGTTTTCCTCTGTACAGCCATCCGAACTGCCCGATCCAAAGCTTTCGGATGAGGAGAAGAAAAAAGCATATATAGCCTTGGGCAACAAAGTATTTGACGAAAAAATGGCTCTTGTTCCCGGTGGAGAACTTGCGGAATTTATGCGCTATCAATATCTTCGCATGATAGACTCAGCCTGGCAGGATCATCTTAGTGAGCTTGAAGCGCTGCGTGAAAGCGTATATCTTCGTTCATACGCAAGTAAAAATCCGCTTACCGAATACAAGGTAGAGGGCTCTGAAACATTTGAAAATCTGATTGCTAATTTAAGAGTATCCATAGGTACCTTTGCTTTGTTGGTAAAGATATCCGTAAAAGAATCAGCTCAGCCCCAAACAAGGCGCCCCGTTTCAGAGCGCGGAACTGCACGTAAAGAATCCTTTGATTCTTCATACGCTCTTTCCAAACGGCGAGAAAGCGCCGCAGCCGGACAGGGCGAGAACATACAGGTTGTCCGAACAGCTCCTAAGGTTGGCAGAAATGATCCGTGTCCGTGTGGGAGTGGGAAGAAATACAAGCATTGCTGCGGTCGATAGTAATCCTTGGATCTTGGGCGTCTTTTCTGAAGTCAGCACGGCATTCCTCAAGTAGTGCACCAAGCACAACTTTTCGGATATGCCATGCTTCAACTTCAAAAAATACGCTCCAATCTCCGTCGGATTAAATCCTAAAATCCACTGCATCACAGAGAACCCGAGCGAACTCATTTACAAAAAGTAAACTCGTTCTTGCTCGGAACCTCTGTTCCTTGTTTCTGTTTCCTCTCTTCACCGAAGTAATCCTTGGATCTTGGGCGTCTTTTCTGAAGTCAGCACGGCATTTCTCAAGTAGTGCACCAAGCACAACTTTTCGGACATGACATAGTTCTTCTTTGGTTGAAAGATGCATGTTTAGTATATCAGGTGAATCGTATTAAAAAGCCCGATTCACCTCTATCATGTGCGAAATAACGGAGAGAAAATTCGCTCATTATTTCGTAATATTGCAATTTTGTGAAATAACAAGCATTATTGATGTATGGAAAACATAAGTTCACGAAGTGGAAAATATGTAAAGGTTTATTTGAAAGATGCCTCGTATTATTCTTATCGGCCAAATGATTTGCCACCTTATCCGTCACTTAATATTGATAATGAATTGTTATTTATTCTTACAAAAGCGTATAACGATATTTCTGAAATGAACACAACATCAGAACTTATTCCAAACACAGATTTATTTATTGCCTCATATGTAAGAAGGGAGGCACTTTTAAGCAGTCAAATAGAAGGTACACAAGCTACACTTGAAGATGTGTTATCTCCGGAATTTGCATCAGATAGTGATGAGGATATAAAGGATGTTGTTAACTATGTTAAGGCACTAAACTATGCGTTAGAGAGAATGAATGTTTTGCCTATTTCATCAAGGCTGTTATGTGAAACTCATTCTATTCTTCTTGATAATACCAGAGGAAGTGAAAAGGCTCGCGGAGAGTTTAGAAAAAGCCAAAATTGGATTGGTAATTCCAAAAGCAATATAAACACAGCTGTTTATGTTCCTCCTAATGTCAGTGATATGAATGAGTGCATGAGTGAACTTGAGAAGTTTATAAACACATCCGATATGGTTGCACTTCTAAAAGTTGCACTAGTGCATTATCAATTTGAAACAATACACCCATTTTTAGACGGTAATGGCAGGATAGGTCGAATGCTTATCACACTTATGTTGCTTTCATATGAGTGTATTAAAAAACCGATACTGTATATGTCGTTGTATTTAAAAGCCAATCAAAGGGAGTATTACGATCGTTTGGGGGAGGTAAGAAAAAACGGTAATTATGAACAATGGGTAAAGTTCTTTATAAAAGGTGTCAGCGAAACAGCCGTAGACGTTGCACAAACGTCAAAGGCAATAAATCAGATTTTCAAGAAATATGAAAACATATTGAAACCTAAAACTATGGTTCAGAGGTTGTTTCTCGATTACATAAAAGAACATCCGATTTTTAGTATAGGAAAGGCACAAAGCGACTTGAACTTGTCATATAATGGTGTGTCTTCAATAGTTTTAAAAATGAAAGACTTAGGAATTGTTAATGAGATTAATGGTAAAAAACAAAGAAATAGGGTGTTTGGAGTTGGTGAATATTTGGCTATCCTTAAACATAATCTTTGAGTAATCGGATACTAAAAACGTTGCATATGTGTCTTTTGATAATAATCCGCGACTTGATGTCGGGTGCTTTCGTAATATAATACAGGCATAATCCTATGTCTTTTCCGAATGTTGATTTTTTTTTTTTTTTGTAAAATTGCACATATTCTGTAAGAGGGACAGCTCTGAACGTTAGGGTGAATATATGAAAAAGAAACTCATTGTACTGATATTGGTGGTGCAAATTGTATTCTTCGGGTTATTTGTTACTTCTTGTACTAAAAGCGAAAATTCTGAAACTACTAAAAGCGAAACCGTGGTTGATGGTAACAATATTACAAAGGAAGAAAAGCCTAAAGAAGTTGTCATTAGTTATGACGGCATCTATGTGGAGAAATTTAGCGATGAGGCAATTAATCAACTCATTAATAATGTCAATTCTACGATACAGGGGGTGGTTGACGGATTTAATACGGTGGATGAAATTACGGATATTGATTCTTTTATTAATTCCTATCGAGAGAAATCAAATGAAAATGACTTTACTCAAGAACTTATTAGTTTGATGCTTGAATCTCTTATTAAATATGCAAAAGGAATAAAAAATGCATATTATGTATCAAAAATCGTTCATGAAGAGATAAAAACAGATAAAATAGTTATACCTAACACTTGGAAAGATGGAAATAAAATTGTAGTAATTGGCCCAAATGTTCTGGATAAGAATAACAAGATAACTGATATTGTAATTCAAGAAGGTATAACACATATTATGAGTGAAGCATTTAAAGGATGCACTGCTTTATCGTCTTTAACTATACCTGAATCGGTTTATTCTATTGGGAACAATGTTTTTGAAGGGTGTAATAATTTAGTACATATTAATTTGTTTTTAAGAAATATACTTGCATCCCAAAATGACACATTTAATGGAAGTTCTATAAAAACAATTGATTTTAATGGCACTATAGAACAATGGAATAGCATGGTTACAGACAGAAATATTTTTCTGGATGACAATGTTATTTTGAATTGTTCAAATAGAAAAGTAAATGAAGGTGATTTTGCAGGTTTATATGTTGAAAGAGTGCTGAATAATTATACTCTAAAACATGTAAATGGCTCGGAAATCGCATTTTATGCTTATGTTCCACGCTATTGGAAGAATGGCGGCAAAATAGACATTATATCATCTGAAGCCTTTAAAGATTGTGATGAAATATTCAGTGTTACCATAGAAGACGGGATTGGGATGATCATGGAATCGGCATTTGAAGGATGTTCTAGTTTGGTAAACATTTCTATTCCTGAAAGTGTTTCGGTAATTGGGAAAAATGCTTTTAGGGGGTGTAGCAGTTTATCCAGTATCAATATACCTAAAAGTGCATTTTTTATTAATGGTGACATATTTGGCGATTGCGATAATTTAGAAGATATTTACTATCAAGGGACATACAGTCAATTGATGAGTATGCCTGATAAAATTTGGATAGACACAGATTCTGGAGCTGACATTCATTGTACCGATAGAATAATAAGAGGAGAAAAACCAAGTAGTACCGGTGTATATGTGGAAAAAATCCCATATAGCAAAAACTACAGAGTGTTAAATGTTGACGCCGGACGCCTAACATCAACAAAGGTTGTAATTCCCGCCGAACATAATGATGGCTATATAACAGAAATTGGAGAAGAAGCCTTTGAATATTGCAATGGATTAACAAGAATCAAACTACCTAATACAATCACGAAAATAGGGGCGTATGCCTTCGTTGGATGTAGTGGCCTTACAAGTATTACTATACC
>JAQYLW010000043.1 GCA_028719825.1 Spirochaetales bacterium
CTTGTTCATCATAGCAGCCTATATGGTTTATTTCATACCCCTTTGATGAAAGATGAGCTTTGATTTTATCAACAAGGGATAAACCGCCGTGATCGTTTGCCAAAATTACTTTTTTCATATCAAATTGTACTTTTTAAGGAAGGTTTCGGCATTCTGTATTGAACCGCCGGCTGCTCCTTTTACAATGTTGTTGACAAGACAAACAAAACCAATCTTGTTGTTTACATTCTTAAGTCTGACGGTATACACCACCATGCCACGAGGATCTCACAAAAATGAGAAGTTCTGCTGAGGAGATGTATTTTCTGCAGAATACACTATGCTCTGTTTAGGCGTTGACGGTGTTTCATATGGCAGAGAGAAGTTTTTCCAATCCTGAATGACATCTTCAATTTCGGGCGTTTTTCCAAATTCAAGCCAAATTGCTTCAAGATGTCCAAACATCACAGGAACTCTTACGCAATACGGATAAACCTCGCATTTAATATCAAGGATTTTTTGAATCTCCTTAACTATTTTTTCCTCTTCCCCATTGATAAAAGGAATACAGTTATCCGTAATATCGAAAGATGAAAGCCCCGGATAGCCTGCACCTGATACACTCTGATATGAACATATATGAATTGACTTGATCCCGTATTTTCTAAGTGGTGCAATAGCCATTGCAAGGCCTGTTGTAACGCAGTTTGCGTTTGTTACGATAAAGCCTTTTTTAGGATAACCCTGTTCTTCAATTTTTGAAAGCTGTTCCCAGTTTGCTTCAGGAATCAAAATTGGAACATCGTTGTCATATCTGAAAGAAGCTGCATTGGAAAAGACCCAAAAGCCCTCGTCTCTCAAAAGCGCTTCTGCCTCACATGCTATGTTTGCAGGCAAAGCTGAAAAAACAACTTTAACACCTGCTTTTTTCATTTTTTCATATGAAAACTCTTTAATTTCCAAATCGGCGATGTTTGCCGGCATTTCAAACGGCAATACCCAGTGAACACTCTCGTGATATTTTTGACCAACACGAGCAGCAGATGCCGTAGGATAAACCAAATTGAACCATGGATGACGTGCTAACATCCACATAAAAACCTGCCCAACGGCCCCGGTTGCACCTATAACGGCGCACTTAACTTTTTTTACCATCTTCTTCCGATTTCCTCCGTGGTCACTGAAATAAAAAAGTCAAAATTGATATTATAACAATCATATATATTTTTCAATAATTAATAGATATAATAATAAAATGAGTATACTGTATATCGTAGCAACGCCCATAGGCAATTTAGACGACATTACTCTTAGGGCCTTATCTACTTTTAAAAATGTAAACATAATCGCGTGTGAGGACACTCGTATAACAGGCACACTTCTTGCTCACCACGGAATCACGGGGAAAAAACTTATAACTCTTGCAGCTCATAACGAAATAAACAGCACAAAAGGAATAATAAAGCTTCTTGAAGAAGATAATGACGTTGCACTTTGTACAGACCGTGGAACTCCGGGAATAAGCGATCCCGGAGAAAGGCTTGTTGAAGAAGCCTATAATAGAGGCATTAAAGTAATTCCCATCCCAGGTGTATCCGCCACAACTACGCTTATATCCGTTGCAGGCAACATAGGCAAAACATGGATGTTTGAGGGGTTTTTACCAAAGACGGCAGGTAAGCTTACACGTCGTCTTGAAGAATTGATGAGCTTCCCTTGTTCATTTGTTATATACGAATCCCCCTTTAGAATTTTAAAAACCCTTGGGGCAATTACCGAAATAGATAAAAATCGTATAATAGTTGTGGGAAGGGAACTTACAAAATTACACGAGGAAGTAATAAAGGGCACAGCAGAGGAAATATACAATGAATTTGCTAAAAGGGATGCTATAAAAGGAGAATTTGCCATTATAGTATGCCCAAACACACCACAACGGCAGGACGATAAATCTAATCAAGAAATTTGTTGAGTACGTCGTAAGCTCTATGAGCGTTCTCATGGCTTATTACAAAGGCCATCTTGTTGTGAGTTGAATATATTTCGTAAACATTTATGTTTTCGTAATACAAACGTTTAAATGCTCTATACAGAATACCCTCAGTTTCAAGAAAACCGCTACTTCTGAATGTAACAACTATACAAGAGAGATTCGATATCTTTGATAATACCTGTGCTTTTTTGAACATTTCTTCACATAGCACGCGATTTTTTTCGCTTGTTACAATAGAGATTTCATCTCCGCTTTCCGTGATGTTTAAAAAGTTATCCGTTCCGGAAACAATGCGGTTAAATCTGTTTAGAATATCCCTTGTAACCTCACCTTCACTTTTTATATTTATGGCAAAGATACTGCTTGTCATAACCACTTCGTAATCGATGGAGTTTACGCTGATGGGCTGTTTTGAATCATCTTTTTCCAAATCCTGAACCGCACGCTTAATGTTCATAAATAAGGCACCCTTGTTTACAGGTTCACCCATGAACGCTTCTGCATCCTCTTTCATACTGTCGGCAAGGGCTGAGAGATTTATTATACCCTTTCTTAAAAGATACAAAAGAGTTTGATCCCTTACTATGGAATTTTTAACAAAGACTGATAATCTTGGCATTATTTTAACCTCTTTATTTCTGCAATTATTTGCTTAACATCTGAAAATTCTTTGTAAACGGATGCAAACCTGATATATGCAACAGGCGACACTTCTTTTAACAGTTTTAAGGCCTCATCCCCTATCATAGTTGTTGTTAAAACATTTCTGTGTTTGCCTGCTTCCTGAAACAGGTGCAATTTTAACGTTGTAAACAGTTTATTTCTTTCTGAGTTTTCAATATACATACTTGAAAGGGCCGTATTGATGCTTCTCTCAAGCTTATCTTCTGAAAAGGCTTCCTTCTTTCCGCTCTTCTTTATCACGGTTATTGAATGATATTCCAGTGTTTCAAGCGTGGAAAAGCGTTTTTTGCACACCGTGCACTGCCTGCGCCTACGAACATACATACCATCCTGTGATAAGCGTGAATCCACCACATAGGTGTCACCCGAAAAACAAAATGGACACTTCATCTCTTATCTCCTATACATTCAATGAATTCATCTATAGAATCGCAAGATAAAATCTTTATGTCCTCCCCCCTTTTCTTTAAAAATCCTGAAAGCACATGCCCCGTACCAACTTCTATAAATCTGTTGTATCCGCTTTTTATAAGCGTATCCATGCTATCGCTCCATCTTACCGGAGAATAGACCTGCTTTGACAGCAATAGGCGCACATCCTCGTTTTCTTTTAACACGGTACCCGTTACGTTTGGAATATACGGAATACTATAGCTATGGAATTCAGTGTTTTTTAATGCGGTCTCAAACAGTTCTTCCCCTGCTTTTTTTAATAACGGAGAATGAAAAGGACCACTTACGGCAAGACGCACACATCTGCGTGCTCCTTTTTGTTTTAGAAGCTCCATGGCTTGTTGAACACTGTCTATACTTCCGGATATGGTCACCTGTCCGTCATAGTTATAGTTCGCAATACCGATATTTTCCATGTTTTTGATAACATCCTCAACCTCGGCATTGGAAAGGCCTATAATTGCAGCCATTCCTCCCTTGCCTTCCCCACTTTCCCTATCCATGAGCATTCCGCGAATCTTGATTATCCTAAGGGCATCATCCTCACTTACTATGCCGCTTGCGACAAGCGAAGCATATTCTCCAAGCGAATAACCCGAGGAGATTGATGGATATACTCCGTTTTCGTTTAACAAGTGCATAACTCCAAGAGAAACACTAAGAATTGCAGGTTGAGTAAATGCTGTTTTATTGATTCTGTCATTATCATTAAAACACAACTCTTTTAAATCTATATCAAGTATTTCCGACGCATGATCAAAAAAACTTCTAAATGTTGAATAATTATCGTAAAAATCCTTTCCCATGCCGATCTTTTGTGAACCCTGACCGGGGAACAGAAATGCTGTTTTATACATATTCTCCACAATTTCCTTATATTGTCATCAGAATATAAGCATATACTACAAGAATCAAACAATTATGTTCAATACGTTAAAAATCCATGTCTATTATTTTAAGCCACTCAAGAGAAAGAATTATAAACGCAAGAAAAACAAAAAGAAATGCTATCGCCACAACTATTGTTTCGTATGAAACTATAAACAAAAACAGACCTAATTCTAACATCAGGTCAGACAAGGTGTTAATAAAATTAAAATGCACCTTAAGGTTCCATGATCTTAAATTTATAACAAACGTCCTAAAAACTATGCCTATGAACAATAAAAGCATAATCAAAAAATAATGTAAATTAAAATCAGTGGTCTTAGGCAACACGCTTACAAGACAGAAGGACAGCGAAACAAGAATAAAAATATGAAGCGAAAAGCCGTGCATACCATAAAAGAATCCGCTGTGTCTGTCTACAAACAACAACCCCATGATACATAGGGCAAAAAAACGCCTGATAGCTATAAACACATCCAGTGTGTTATAAGGGAAAAATGAGTACAAATCCCTAACGAATACATCAAATATTGCAAAAGCTATAACCGTAATAAACGCTAAAATCCAGCATAGCTTATTATCACTATAAGAAAATTGCCGTGTGTATAAACAAACCACGGCAAACGAAGCTACTACAAGAAGACTTGCAAAAACGTAATACAAAGGACTCGGAGATGCAGAATTAAAATCTGCATTTACCCACACGGCTATAACTGATGCAAAATAGAACAGCATAAGGAGGACTCCCGTACTCACCAATGCTGTTCTTTTTAAATATGTACTCAACATTTTTTATACTGATACTATTTCACTACACCAATAAGTTCTTTCTCTTGCAGTGCAAGACTTGATACTCCGTAAAAGGATGAAACCGTATCTATAAATGCTGCCAATGCTCCAAAAACTGGAACAAATGCCATAAGCAAATAGAAATTGCTTTCTACGCTAATGCCTAAAAACCTTAATGCTATGCTTGCCACAAATGCAATTTCAAATCCGGCCATATATCCGCTTGGAATAGAAAGAAGCATTATAATAAAGGGCAATGCGATCAGTTTCCACAGAGTAACATCAACAGAGGAAACTGACAGTATGGCAAGAACTAAGATATACGATACAACTGCCACGCCTACTCTTATAAAAGTTATAAAAAGCGGAGATGCGGATGAAACGTGTTTTTTAGGAATGTCATTCTCTTTACGAGCTATAACTTCAAATATCGGCAAAGTGAACAAGGAACTGCCCGACAACATTGCGCTAAGACCCAAAGTAAACGATGAAAGCATAGTAACTGTAGGATTCTTGCGATAGAACTTTATTGCAATGAGATGCATAAGCGGATACACAATAAGAAGAAGAACTGCGGCTACTATTGCAATTGTCAATAACAGGTATCCTGCATCTGTTGCCACTCCGCTTTTCAAAAGCATCTGAATGTAATGAGTTCCCGAGAAGAAAATAATAACGTTGTACAGTTTTGTAAGGAAATTACCGTATCTGAAACCGACCTCGGTTATTGAATTAAAAAGCACGTAGGCAGGACGAACAACCTCAATATCCGGTTTCATAAAATAGCCGATAATGTATGAAACAATGATAATACAAAGCATCAACAAATAGACGCTTGCAAAATTTCCGCCCGCTCCCCCCTGAAGGAATGGACTTCCTGAAAACATATTAGCTGCGGTCTGTAAACCCTCGTTAATACTTTCGCTAGATACAGCGGATATGCTGAAACCAAAAGCAGGAAGCAGAAAGTTTCCGGCAATGAACGCAATAATAAGAGAAAATATCATTGAGCATAATCCCCATAAAAGCGTTTTACCAAGCGTTGATGCAAAAGATGAAGTCCTTCTTAGTGCTGCAACAGATCCCGATATTGTGAAAAGCGCAAATACGGCTGAAAGCGCTATCCCTGTTTGAATAAGGGGTTTTGACACAACTGTAAAAAATTGCACAACGCTCTCCTGATCCTTAAATGCAAATGCTGCAACAAGAGAAAGTGCAAATGCCACTAAATAAGTAAGTTTATATTTCACTATTTTCCTCCAAATAAAATATTTGAATTGTTTAATAATTTTTCAAATTTATACTCTGTATTTTCTGCAATTTTTTGCATTTGAGTACAGAAATCGGAAATTTTAAAAACATCGTATTCTTCTATTGCACTTGTGAAAACCTTTGAGAATGCAATAAAAAACACCGCCTCCTGATAAATTGATTTATTATACCATGTTATACCGTTGTAATTGTTTACGTCAATTAGAGCACGGAATTTTTCATCTCTCAATACTTCGTCGGCTTTCAAAGGAAAACTTGAGAGCGTAATGAGTTCTTTTACATATCGTTTTACTGCGTTTGTCAAATTCACATCAACATCGCCTGAATCCTTCATAAACAGGAACGTGTAAAACTTTACACTCATACGCGTTATAAAATTAATAAATTCATCGCTGATAGAATTGGGTTGTTTGATGAAGGGCAAAACGTAAAAATAAACGGCTATAAGCGATGAAAGGGATCCTGTTACTCCGTCTGCACTCTCTATGAATTTATTAGTTTTGCGGCGCATAAGCGAGATGTTTTTAAACACCCTCTTTATATCGTTCTCATCTACGTCATACATCTTTATGTTAATTCTTTCATTTTGAATAACCTGTTTCATATTGCTATATGATGTAAGAAGAGCGTTTATAACAGTGTTTAAGGCCTTATAGCTGTCTTTAGTTACAAGGGTATTCAAAGAAGCCGTATATTCTTTACCGGCAAGAAGCGGAGTGGATCTGTATATGGGCTCAAACAACAGTGCCTCTGCTTCTTCCTCTATATTCAGCGCTCCCTTATCACCGTAAACTTCAAAATATTTTGCATAACTTCCGTTTGTATCCGTAACCGTTGTAATGTTTTCCATTACCCGTGTTTCAAATCCGTTAAGCTTTATGTAGTATCCCTCTTTCTTTATTTTTGAAACAGGATATATATGGTAAAGAGAATCGCTGAGTGTTCTGTACTTCATAAATTTGTTTTTACCGCTTTCAAGCTTTAGTGCAGAAGCAAAATCAGACTGCGAAATAACCCTGTTTCCGTTTATGAGATTGTTCTTTTTTGCGCCTTTCTTCATTCTTCCTTCGGCACGGGAATAAGAATTGTTATATATAACAAACACCCTGTCGCTACCGTATCCGTTTGCATAGGCATATACGTTCTCCTGAGTGCCGCTGTAGTCGTTTATAACATCAAAAAATTCAAAATCCTTTACGCCTGAATAGCAATATCTTTTTTTAAGCAGTGGGAAAATAAGCCGTTTATGCTCTTCTATAAAATCCGTGTTCTCCTTTTCGTCCATGCGCGGAGAGGTAAATTCCATTCCGTACTTTTCTCTGTATCCCTCAATCTGACCGTGGCCGAACATCGGAAGCCCCGGAAGGGTTGCAAGAAGTGTACAGCATCCGAAGTATTTATCCCCTGTGCCAAAGCCCTCTATTGCAGGGTTCTCGTCGGGGTTGTTTAAGAAATTAACGTATCTCCACATTATTTCCGGATCGTAGGAGAGAGTTTCCTTTATTCCCTTACGATATTCCTTGTTATTCTCATCACGCAGCATATTCATGAATGCGCTGTTATACACCCTGTGGAAGCCAAGCGATCTTACAAAGTACCCCTCCATCATCCAAAAGGCTTCCGCAAGCAAAAGAGTGTCAGGAGCTTTTTCCTGTATCGTATCAACAACTCTCTTCCAAAATTCACCGCCAAGACAGGATGCAAACTCCTCATCACTCATGGTATGATCGGCCCTGCCCGGTATGTCGCCCGCATTTCCGACCGCAGGATACCACAGGCGCCTTATGTGTCTGGCAGCAAGGGTCATTGCGGCATCAAAACGGATAATGGGGAATGTTTTTGCAACATGCAATATTATGTCTATTACCGTTCTTCTGACGTTCTCATTAAGATAGTCAAGTTGGGCAGTGTCATTCCATGGCATGCTTGTTCCGTCGTTGCCATGATAGATATACCTCACTTCCCCTGTTCTTTTATCACGGCGCATAAATGTTACCGCGCAATCTGTTTTATTGTAATAGTGGTCCTCAATCTTTATTTCAATATCATTAGATGATGAGAGATCAACACCAGTATATGAGTAGGAAGCAAACGGCTTGTAATTTTGGGATATAAAATACTCAGGATGTTCTATAACAAGCGGCGAATCTATACCTGTATGGTTTGGAACCATATCAGATGCAAGTCTTATCCCCCTTTTTATAAGTCTTGAGCGAAGGTTTTCTATGGCGCTTTCTCCTCCCAAACTTGGGGAAATAACATAGTCGTAAAGCGAATAGGCAGAGCTTTCGGCATCCTTGTTACCGCAAAGCTGTTTAATCGTTTTACTTGCCATACTGCGTCTCCACAACCCTATCAACCACAGACCGGTAAAACCGCGTGAGGCAAGAATATCAAGTTCTTCATCGGGTATCTGATCAAGGGTTTTTATAGGTCGGGAATATTTTTTTGACAGCTGCGAAAGCCATACAAGGGTATTTTTGGCAAGAAGTACAACATTAGGCATCCATTCCTTGTCGGGAGTATAGTGTTCCTCTCCTTCCTGCAGTGATAAGCCAAACACGGCTTTTCCGGGCCCCGAAAAATGGGGACGATTATGTTCTTTTATATAATCCTTTGCTTTTATAAGCAGCGCTTTTATATCCTCTGATAAAAAATCTCTCCATGCTTTTAGAATATACTCTATCTGTTTTTCAAGCGAATGTGGGAAAAGGCGTGAGGGATAGGTTAAGAATTCAAAAAGAGACATCGCGCTATCCCCAATTGTAAGTCTTCCGCTCTTGTCACTTGAAATACTGATAATCCTTTCGTCTGCCTGATTTATTTCTTCAAATTGACTTGATGAAAAAAGATTATCAAACTTCTCGGTAATGGCGCTGTTGTTTTTAATTACTATATGGATGAATAAACCCCTGAGCGACAGCAATATAGGATCGCTTTCCTTTAAAATAAACGGGAATGAAAGGCGATATTGTTCAACTCTCTTTTTGAATTTTTCATCTCGTTCTGCCTCATGCTTCATTTTTTCAAACAACAGCGGCTGCTTGTTCTTTAAAAAGTAATCGGTTACATCGTGATAAGACGCATGCAATACAGCCGTAAGATACATATCAAGCGGCGAATATTGACCATCGGGGCATGATGAATTTAGGGCAAAGATGAATTCATCGGCTTGAATTCTAAGTTCAAGCGCACTCTTATAATCGCTGAACAATGCGCCATAATATTGCATTTGCTCACGTACATCGGATGAAATACGAAGCGGATATTTAGAGAGTTTTTCCATATTATTAATTATATCATATAAAGATGATTGCTGACTTACCGTTCTAAACTCAGCTTAACAGGTGGCATTTGAGTGCATTTGACTCCTGCTGCACTCAGCATTTTTTTTGAAGCAATTGTACTTTCTGTATCCTTATACTTATCCGACACATATACAACCTCTTTTATTCCGGCTTGGATAATAGCTTTTGCACATTCGTTACATGGGAAAAGCGTAACATACAGCCTTGCTCCCTCAAGGGAAACGCGACTGTTTAAAATAGCATTAAGTTCGGCATGTGCAACAAACGGGTATTTGGTATCCAAAGAGCATTCACCCTCCCTGTGCCACGGGAATTCATCATCACTGCACCCTATGGGGAAGCCATTATAGCCTACGCTTAGTATTTTGTTTTTATCGCTCACAATACAACAGCCCACCTGTGTATTAGGATCCTTGCTCCTTAGTGCAGAAAGGACTGCTATACCCATAAAATACTCATTCCATGAAATATAATCGTTTCTCTTTCCCGTAGTATTCATATTTGCCTCACTTCTTATTTTTTAATGCTTCTTTTAATTTAAGCTCAAGGGACTCAAAGCGTGGTGTTTCGTTTAAGATGCACAGTATTTCATCCTTTGTCATAAAGCGCAGAAATTCTTTGTTGTTTGAAAGATTTTCCTTTAACGGATTGTTGCCTGTTTTATCAAGCATTTGTTTTGCAACAATGCATTCCTTTCTTATCTCTTCATGCAAAAACTGCCTGTCACCGCCCTTTTCAACTGCTTTCATAAGCAGCCCCTCGGTAGCGGCAAAAACTCCGTATTTCTCCCTATTGTGGTTTATACCCTCTGTTTTTATTACCAAACCCGACAAGACCTTTGTAAGCGTGATTAATATCTCGTCAACTCCAAGGAAGGCTTCGGGCAAGAAAAGCCTTCTGTTTGCGCTGTCGTCAAGTGTTCTTTCAAGAGCGCTTGAGGCAGTGTTTTCAAACGCTGAGCTTTCAAGGGAATGCACAAAGCGAGCAAGAGAATTTATCTTTTCCGAATTGATGGGATTCCTCTTAAACGGCATTGCGCTTGAACCAACCTGATGTTTTGAAAATGGCTCTGAGAGTTCATTATAAGCGGACGACTGTAATAGCCTTATATCAAAGGCTATTTTGGACGACACGGCAGCTACAAGCGAAAGAGCACTCATAATTTCCATATCCTGATATCGGGGATATACCTGAGTTGTTATATTGAAGGCTTCAAGCGAAAGCTCTTTTAGGGCTATTTTTTCAAGTGAAACACCGTTTACCGAAGAGGCATTTTTCTTTACGCCCCTTAAAAGAATGTCGTATCCGGAGTAGTTGCCTACAGCTCCTTTAAACCCCTTCCCTTTTATTTTCAAAGACGAAATCCTATCATAAGCCTCGTCTATGCTTTCCTTCCAAACAAGAAATCTATGGCCCAAAATGGTTTCTTCGGCACTCTGAAGATGCGTGTATGCCATACACGGCACATTGCCGTATTGTTTTATTAGCGATCTTATAGAAAGCGATACTGTCTTAAGATGCGTTTTGATTATCTTTACAGCTTCCTTAAGTCGAAGCGCCTCGGCATTGTCCAATATATCGGTGCTTGTTGCGCCAAGATGTATCTTTCCTCCACCTATAGGACACTGTTCGGCATATGCTTTAATCTCTGCCATCAGATCGTGGTGTATTTCGCTTTCAATTTCCAAAGAGCGCTGTATATCAACATCGTTGCAGTGTTTTTCGATATCCGAAAGCTCTTCATCGCTTACAAGGCCAAAATGATTCTCTGCTTTTGCCAGAGCACACCAAACCTTTCTTAAAAGTAAACGTTTGTTTTCCTCGCTCCATATTGCTTTCATTTCATCCCCGGCATACCTCCAGGTAAATGGGGATAAAAAAGTATCGTATGAATATTCTTTTTTACTGCGCATGAATTTATTTTATTATAATCAACCGCGTTGTTCAAATTCCGAAATATATCGTTTTAATGCATCATTCCATAACGGAAGAAGCTCATATCCTCTTGCCCTTAATGTTTGATTATTGAGTACGCTGTATAAGGGTCTTGTAGCCGGCAATGGGAAAAATGACGAAGGGACGTCGTTAACACAGGCATCTATGTTTTTGATTTTTATAATTTCCCTCACGAGGTCGCTTTTAGAACACTCACCGCTTCCCGTTATATGATAAATACCAAAATCCCTGTTTTCGAGTATTTTGATAATAACGGGCGCAAGATCCTTAGTATAGGTAGGGGATGACACCTGATCGGACACAACATTAAGACTCTTATGCGTTTGTAAAAGAGACAGCATTGTCTTTATAAAATTATTGCCGTTTATTCCAAAAACCGTACTTGTTCTTATTATGATACTCTTGTCGTAGTATTCGTTTATTATCACATCCTCTGCCATCGCCTTAGAAAGACCGTATACGTTCAGTGGATTCTTTTTGAAAAATGTTTTATACGGTATTTTTGAGCTTCCGTCAAACACATAATCCGTTGAAATAAACACAAACGGAATATCGCGTTTTTTTGCCTCTCGCATAAGCTGTATCGTACTGTTGGTATTAATGGCAAAGCACCTGTCTTTTTCCGTCTGTGCCTGATCTACCTTTGTATAAGCACCGGAGTGTAAAATAGCGTCAAATTCAGCGTTATCGCAATAAGCCTTAATGCTTTTTTCATCAGCAAGATCAAGCTCTTTTGATGATGGGGACAGCAGAGTATGAATATTATTCTGTTCAACACAGCGTATGATATCGCCTCCAAGCTGTCCGCTTCCCCCTGTGAGCAGTATCTTCACTTTTAGTCCTCCAAAACAATATCAGCATTGCTGAAAAGAGGGGCTGCCTTATCCTTTTCAGAGAGTGTAAACTCCCCTTCTCCCCAATTTATATTAAACAGAGGATCGCTGAACAAAACGCTCCTTTCGCTGTTTTTGTTATATACTGCATCAACCTTGTAGCAAACTTCAACATCGTCCGTTAGCGTAACAAAACCATGCAAAAATCCCTTTGGTATAAAGAGTTCATTCATATTGTCTTGGCTTAACAGCACCACTATGTGTTTAAGATATGTGGGGGAAGATGGACGAACATCAACTATAACATCGTTTATAGCCCCTCTTATACACCTTATAAGCTTACTTTGAGTATAGGGTGCATTTTGTATGTGCAATCCCCTTATAACTCCTTTTTTTGCCGAATACGAATGATTGTCCTGAATGAACACAACATCATCAAGCGGAAAGCTTGATGCGGAGTAGCTTTCGGTAAACCACCCTCTTTCATCCTTATACACGTCGGGATGAATAATAAAAGCATCTTTTAAGTCAGTTTGTTCTATCTGCATATACCCTCTTTTATACCTGTTCAAGATATACATCAAACGAAAATTTTACAGACCATTTTTCTTCGTTGAGCGACGGTCTGAGATGTTCAACGGGACAGCGTATACTTATAGCGCCGCCAACATAGTCGTGAATTGCAATACCCACATCCAGACCGACACTGAGTCCCCATTCCAACCTGTTGTTTGTTCTGTCGTAATAAAATGATCCCCATGTTGCACCCACCGTAACGAACAAGCGCGCATAAAAACGGAATTCCCACATCAGGGGACCCGTCATTTTTAATGTATTTATCCAGTACATTGAAAACGGCTTATCTATCGTATGTCCTCCGGGGATACTGAACTTATAGTCGGATCTGATGAAATTGTTAATTTCAGTATTAGAGTTAAATGCGCCAATGTGCTTAAATAAAATCGTAGAGTTGTAAACCATGGCAAACATATGCTTGCCGTTTTTGTTTCTTACCTCGGCAAACGGATCGGTTCCGTAAAATGACTCTGCTTCCACAGAATAAAAACCACTTGTATAAAACTTGGCCTTACTGCCTACTCCCCACCCGGATACAAGCAGATCCCTTCCGTTCATTATCCTGTAATAGGGATTTATCGTGAACACCCCTTCGAACAAAGGCGGTTTTACGGGGTTGCCCTTCATAACGGTGTCTATGCCATGGAAAACACCCTTAAATTCAGTGTAAATACCAAAATGCGGAATGGTTCTGTACCATTCAAAACCCAATATCATTTGAGCCAGCCAAAGAGCATATTCATCCCTTGTTACATAGTAGTCATTGCTCTCGGCATAATTATCTTGGGTGTTTTGTTTTCTATACCCGGCTCCGGCTCCTACGCTTAAAACAAAATACGGGCTTAAATTCATGGCAACGGTTGGAGCAATACCTATCGGAATAAAATTCCCCATGCGATAAAACCCTATCTCTGCATACGGAAACCATATGTAGCGATATATACTCATCTTTGGCTGCGGCGATACAACCGTATACTCTTCAACCTTATTTACTTCATTGTCGACCGCTATTTGAATACTTTCCTCTTTGGGTAATTCATTTGCAAAAACTGATGGTACTATCGTAAAAAAGGAAATAATAACGAGAAACAACATGATTCTTAATCGAAAACGCATATAATGGTTTATTATATCATCTATTGATTATTACTTTCCATACTCCGAAAACAAGAATGAACTTGATATTCAAAATAAAAATCAGCAAAAAAAAAAAGCGACGGCGAGTATCCGAGCTCACGCATATCTGTCCTACCGCTGCTGTTTTCCAACCCTGACGGGGTTCAGAAGATATACGTAGTCGGCTCACCGTCACCGTTTTAAATATATATAATTAGAGATTTTCAATCAAGCATTACCGGCAGAACGGTTCTTATAGAATTTTTCACAATAACCCTGTAAAATTAGATTAATGGCATTTGATACAACAGCGAACCGAAAAAGGCCTCAGAATTTTGAAGCCTTAAAAGGGCAGGATTTTGTAGTTTCTACCTTAAAAAGCTCCATAGAAAGCGGAAGAATAGCGCATGCATATCTTTTTTCGGGGCCCAGAGGCGTTGGAAAAACCACGTCGGCCAGGCTATTAGCCAAGGCGCTTTGCTGCAAAAACGGACCCACGGCAAATCCTTGTGGTGAGTGCGAAATGTGTAAAAGCATAGCCTCATCCTCTGCTGTAGATGTAATAGAAATAGACGGAGCATCAAATACGGGAGTTGATGACATTCGCACCATTAAAGAGGAACTAATGTTCCCTCCACAGTACTCAAGATACAAAATATACATAATAGACGAAGTTCACATGCTATCAACAAGCGCATTCAATGCCTTGTTAAAAACAATCGAGGAGCCGCCTGAGTGGGCAGTTTTCATATTTGCGACCACAGAGCTTCAAAAGGTTCCCTCAACCATTCAATCAAGATGCCAATGCTTTAATTTCCGCCTGTTTTGTGAAGAAACAATATCATCGCTGATTAAAAAGGCAGCAGATGAGGACAGCATAAAAATAGATGACAACAGTGTTCTTTGGATTTCAAAAAGAGCGCGCGGTTCAATGCGTGATGCATATACGCTTTTTGATCAATGCGCATCGTTTGCAAACGGCGATATCACCTTTGAAAAAATAAAAAGCGAACTGGGCATAACAGGTCCTGATGAACTCTTAGAGCTGTTTTCGTATGCGATAAACGGCGAAGTCGATAAGGCCATACTTAAGCTGAACACCCTGTTCAAAGCAGGTAAAAGCCCTGAGGCCTTTGTAACGGATGCCGCAAATTATCTTAGGGATGCCCTTTTGATAGTGTCGGGCATTGAAGAGAAAACTTTGTTGTTCTCACCCGTGGAATACTTTGACAAACAGTTACTTTTGTCAGTAGGAAAAACGGGATTAGAAAAAGCACTTGAGAGGTTTTTAAGGCTATATAGGGAAATCAGATATTCTATTGCACCGATATATGAAATAGAATGTGCACTTTCATCCTTTTCCGAACTCAAATACTCATTGACAAATGAACAGATCGTAATGCAGCTTGAGGGGCTCAAAAAAACGCTGCTGGAAGGACTGAACAAAACAGATCAGAATTTAACATTCAGCATTACAGACACTCAAGAAAACAACAGAGCTCAAAACATCGAACAAAGAGAGGCTGTATCCGTAAGCGAAAATCCTTTTGATGCCCATACTCCGGTTGAAAACAGTGAAAAGAACACAGACAGCACGGATAAACAGATTGCCGACATCATAAAAAAGAGCAGTATGATTCTTTACAGCGCATTTTTATCCAAGGCATTCCTTGAGAAAAAGGATGAAGGCTATGTGCTGGGGATAACCTCAGTTTTAGGATATACGGAATGTCAAAAACCCGAGAGTTTAAAGCTGATTACAAACGCCGTAAACAGCGTGTACGGCACATCGCTCCCCCTTACGATTGAAAAAGTACAAAGCGCAAAAAAAGAAAGAGAATATACAAAGGCAGACGAAATAGCAAAAATGTTCAAAGGAGATGTAGTGTAAATGGAAGCCCTTGATTCCCTTATATATAAAATTTCAAGATTGCCGGGGCTGGGGCCAAAAAGTGCAAGGCGAATAGCCTATCATCTTTTAAAAAACGATGCGGAATTTAACAAAACCCTTGGGGAAGCAATAATAAACATAAAGGACAAGGTGCATCCATGCCCTGTATGCGGAATATACACGGAGCATGATATTTGCTCTATATGTAACGATTCCTCAAGGAATAGGGAGTTCCTTTGCATTGTTGAGGAAACACAGGATGTTAACGTTATAGAAGACAGCGGAGTGTATAAGGGCTTATACCATGTCCTTGGCGGAGCAATATCCATCTTAGACGGCATATATCCCGAAAATCTCAGGTTCAAAGAATTGGATAAACGAATAGCCGAAGGACAATTTACCGAAATAATAATAGCTACAAATCCTACCGATCAGGGTGATACCACTGCAGCTTATATCAAAAAACTGCTATCAAAATACCCTAATTTACATTTTTCAAGGATTGCACAGGGGCTGCAGGCAGGTGGCGATATAGAATTTGCAAACCACAGAGCTCTTTATCAGTCATTCAAAAACAGATTGAGTTTTTAACTGTCCAACGAGGATATAAAACGCCTTATTCTTTCATTGTTAAGCTCGCTGCCCATAACTTCTTCAGGCGTTCCCGAATGTATAATTTTACCCTTGTCTAAAAAGATAACCTTGTTTGAAACGTCATGAGCAAATCTCATTTCGTGAGTTATTATAACCATGGTCATGCTGGTTTTTGCGAGCTCTTTAATAATAACAAGAACCTCTTTTGTGAGTTCGGGATCAAGCGCCGATGTGGGTTCGTCAAAAAACATTATCTCAGGATTCATTGCAAGAGATCTTGCTATACATACCCTTTGTTGCTGCCCTCCCGATAAGAAGCAGGGATAGGAATCTTTTTTATCACTAAGTCCCATCCTTTCCAAGAGTTCCTTTGCGTTTTCTTCCGCTTCTTCTTTTGATTTTTTTAACACCTTAATCTGTGGAAGCGTAATGTTTTTTAAAACACTGCAATGTGGAAATAAGTTGAAATTTTGGAATACAAGCGATGTTTTTAAAAGAGCAGCCCTGTCGTCATTCTTATTTTGATAAAGCTTTATGCCGCACACCTCTATTTCTCCGCTTGAAGGTTTTTCAAGCTGCGTGCAGCATCGCATAAGAGTACTTTTGCCTGAACCCGATGGTCCTATGATTGACAACACTTCACCGTATTTAAGATCAAATGACACACCGTCTAACGCCCTATCCGACGCATTATTAAAGACCTTTGTTAAATTGTTGACTTTAAGTACTGTATCCATATTAAAAATTATAGTAGTTGAGCTTTTTCTCCGTCCATCTGAAAAATTCGGACACTAACGCATTGAAAATAAAATAAAACACACCTGCCATAACAAGAGGAGTAAGCGAAAACATACGGCTTGTTGATGTTTGAGCAACACGGAACAATTCGGCAACTCCGAGTACCGAAGCAAGTGCAGTATCTTTTACAAGCGTTACAACTTCTCCCGCAAATGATGGAAGCACACGCTTGACGGTAATTGGAAGGGAAATACTGAAGAACACCTGTCTCTTTGAAAAGCCAAGTATCTTGGCGGCCTCTTTTAATCCTGAAGGTATGCTCAAATACCCTCCTCGGAATATCTCTGCAAAATATGCCGCATAGTTTACCGACATGGCTATTATTAAAGAAACAAATCTGTTTATAGCATGCTTAAATAAAAACGACGGAACAAAGTAGAAAAACAATAGCTGTAAAATCAAAGGAGTACCGCGCATTATTATGATATAAATATTGGTAATTCCTGATATTATCCTTGATCTGGAGAGCTTTAATGAAGTCACCGCACACCCTAAAGGAATAGAGAAAATCAGGGTGAGAAAAAAGATGCTCATCGACACAAGAGATGCCGAGAGCATCTGTACAACAAGTGCTTGAAATTGAGAAGCGCTCATATTAAATATTTGTTAAATCAGCACCGAACCATTTTTCGGAAATCTTTTTGAGAGTACCGTCCTTTTTCATCTCGTTGATTTTCTGCTGAACGGCATCTACCAGCTTTTGTTCACCCTTTCTGAAGCCAATAGCATAATCCTCAGAAGCAATGGGCTCAGAGCGCAGTATTTTCAACTGGTTTGCAGCAGACGCTTTTTTGATCTGCGAATCCGCAACTATCTCATCAATTATAACCGCATCAACACCGCCGATTTTTAAATCGGTAATGGCCGTGAGGAAATCCTTAAATGCAACAACGCGTACAGTAGGATACACTTCTGTCTGTTCAAATGCATATTCTCCGCTTGAACCTGCCTGAACGCCAACCTTTTTGCCGCTAAGAGATGCTATTGAATTAATCTTGCCGTCATTTCTTACAATGACTACCTGTCTGTTTTTAAGATATGGCTCTGAAAAAAGAATCTTCTCTTTTCTCTCTTCCGTAACCGTAAATCCGTTCCATATGCAATCGATATTCTTTGTAAGCAATTCAAGCTCTTTTGCACTCCAGTCGATAGGTTGAGTTTTGAGCTCTACGCCAAGGCGTGAACACACTTCACGTGCAACATCTATGTCAAAACCGACTATTTCGCCGTTCTCGTCCCTATATCCCATAGGGGGATATGAATCGTCAAGACCAAGTACAAACACTTTTTTGTCTTGTATAGCCTTAAGTGATTGATCAGAATCCTTTTTACACGAAATAAAAAGCGAACAAATTATTACAGACATAATCAGTATCTTAATGACCTTCTTCATATATCCTCCAAAAAAAGTTGCCTTTTATCATATACCCTATTTATTTTTATTTGCAATAGGGCTGTTCATTGTGAGATAAAAAAAATAAATCCATATAGAATTTGTTTTTATTCCGTTTCTTTTTACCAGTACAATGCTTGTAATAAACGAGAGGGCGAACAACAGTGCAAAGAGCGATATCTCCAACGTGGCCCTATACAGAGATATATCGCAAATTTTTATCGCTCCGATAGTGTATAACACGTTCCCCTGAGGACGGAAAAACGAAGAAATAAAAACACATAGGCAGAACATTACAAAGGACATTACAAAGCGCAAAATCGTTTTTTTCCTAATTTTGTATTCAAGGCTGTGCTTTACGCTGCCGGAAATATCATCGGATATGTTATAAAGGTTCAGAATTCTGTTTTCATATCTGTTTGCAATTCCCCCTACAACAACAGACGATATGAACCCTGCAACAAATACAACAGGTGACAGTAAAAGGGAAAAATCCCCGAAAAAGATTAAATACGACAACAGAATTTGACTTATGTTAGATACAAACGCAGAAACAACCGAAACGCCCACATGGCTGATTTTTACATCTTTTTTGCATTTTAACCTTTCTAAATAAAAAATAGCCGCACCTGAAATAAATGATGATACTATTGTCATTAGAAAAAACGGAGAAAACAGGGACGCCGAAAGCAATCCGCTTATAAAAGATTTAAACAATATAGCCGTACAAAACTCTTTTAAATTAAGACGTGAGGCAAAAATCATCAAGGGAATGTATGCAAAACCGTATCTGATAAACGGTGGGTGCGGAAAGAGAGCTTCAATGGTGGAAAAATACAAGGACAGAGCTATAATAAAACTCAGTTTTTTAGAAAGCAATCGCATCATAATCGTTTTTCTGTTCAAAAACAGCTTTTAGTTGAACCGAAACCCCGTTTGGTAAACAAACAAGGCTCTCTGCATTTTTTTCAATTTTCCGGTTAGTGCAGGTTTTGAGTAAACATGGGGACGAGAGTATTTCTACCTCCTTGTTTTTTATCTCTAAAACCGTATCCCCAAGGAGGCCTGACACGTTATATACCGCATCTTTATATAAGGGGTAAACATACTCCTCTCCCTGTGATGTCACAACTACATATGAGGGAGCAGCAAGACTTTTGATATAAAAGAAACAGCATACCGCTACAGTAACAGCAAGCACAAAAATACAGATTATTGCATCGCCTGCCGTTATTCTGTAAGATTTTTTATCACCCTCCAAAGCTTATCCTCATAAATTCCGATTTTAAAAGTGCTATAACGATTTTTTTAAACAACTCCTCATTCGTTGTATGAGAAACGGATGCGAAAGAAGCAACTCCGTGAACATAGCTCCACACGTTGATAAAGGCTTGTTTATATCCCTCATCCGAAATATGGTACATCTTTGAAAAATTGGCAAAAAAATCTCCCATACTACACTTATTTGCTATAAAACCGTAAATGCTCTCTGGTCCGATTTCCTCGCTATAATGAGAGAAAAACATAAATTTAAAAATGTTCTCATTGTCTTTTGCAAACTTTACATAGTTTAAACTAAGAGCCAAAAAAGGATTTTCATCCTTAAGCGATGAGGCGATCATATTAAAAAATTCATCATTCGCCATTTTTGTTAAAACGCCAATCAGATCCTTCATATCCTTATAATACGAATAGATGGGCTGTGTAGAGCATTCAAGACCGCCGGCTATTGACCTGGCATTCAAAGCTCCCTCGCCTTCTTTTTTCAAGATTTCATACGAAACATCCGCAATCATTTGCGCATTTATTTTACTTTTAGGTGCCATACCTTATTATCCTTTAGTTTAACAAGTTCAATCATATTATATAACTTATGTTATTTTAATTGCAACATCGGTTGAAATAATTGTTTGCGTTATAAAACTTTTGTTATTATTATGTTTTGTCAATGGAAAGAGCGAGTATCTTATTCTCTTTTGAATTCATTACCGCAGCGCCCTGCTTAAACTCATCATTTTTTGTTTTCATTATAAACCTGAACGAAACATTCATATCGTTAATTCTGAGTGATGAAAATGCAACGCTTTTTGCAGGCATTATTTCAGAAAGATCCCCCGTAATTTCGGAAAGTATGGTTTTAACGCTCGGATCAAAGTATTTTTCGCACCATTCAAAGGAAAAATCGCTTGTTAGCGCCCTGCTAAACTCAACGAGTGCCGGGTTTGAATTAGGGTCATTCAAGGTGCCGAAGTCTTTATATACCGCATGAAGTCTGGGTTTTGTGGCAGCGGCTGAGGATATTGCGCTCTCGCTAAGAGCAAAAACGCCAAGTGGCAAGAGCAAAACCGTTCCAAACATTAACAACGACTTATGTTTCACTCTTTATAAACTAATATTTTTTCACTACAATGTAAAACATGAATTTCAAAGATGTTGAAAACGGCACAATCCCCCCTTATCTCATGCGATTTTTCAAAAAAACAGGCAAAACCATAAACCGATACTCAATGATTAAAGAAAACGACAAGGTTCTTCTTGGAATATCGGGAGGCAAGGATTCCCTTTTACTCAGCCTTGCTCTTTCAATACGCAAGAAGTGGCTGCCTATTTCCTACGATCTTCAGGCCGTTATGATCAACTGGATTGAACATCCCATCACTGATGAAAACCGCGCTCTTCTGTTTGAATATTTTGACACTCTCAAAATTCCTTTCACAATAGTTGAAGAAAACATGTTCTCTCAAGGCTTCAACGGCGAATTCAATTGCTATCTCTGCTCCCGCAACAGACGAAGAATACTTTTTAGCATTGCCGAAGAAAGAGGAATTGATAAAATTGCGCTGGGGCATCATCTTGACGACCATATCGAAACAACCATAATGAACCTTGCTTTAAGGGGCAATTTTGAGAGCATGAGGGCAGATCAGGATTTCTTCTTGGGGAAAATACACATAATTCGCCCTTTGATAGAAACCGAGGAGTCCACCATAAAACGAATTGCCGAACGATTGGAGCTTCCCGTGGTGAAGGCCGTTTGCCCTTTTGATCAGGTTAATATTCGAAGCAAAATCAAACCGATAGTTAAAAGCATTGCAACACTTGACAAAAACGCAAAAGAGCATATATACGAGGCAGTGTTGAAAATACAGGACAGATAAGTCCATCTCATTAGATGCCTGCAAATTGCATTAATATATATTTTAATATATAATACGAAATGAATAACGCAGTTTTTTCGTGCCTTTTTATCCACTTTTAAATGCACGTAATTGGAGAACATATGAGAAAAATTGCATTGAGCATGTTAATCGCATCACTTATTGCGAGTATGAGTTTTGCCGCTTCTTACATCTCTTTTATCAATCCCGGAGATGCAAAAGTTTTCGACAACAAGGGAAACCCCGTAAAACTTGAGGATTTGTACGAGGGATATATTCTTGCAACAGGTGAGACGCCAGTAATTCTTGAAAAGAACAATGACACTTTAGTCGTTGACAGTTCATCAATTGTTTCGGCATCTAAGATAAACGAGGACGAACTGCAGTTTTACTTGTTCAGCGGTAAAACGGATGTGACTCACGGCAATTCAAACGACCTGGTCATATCAACCCCATGGAGCAAATATATTGCCACCGACAACACAAATTTCTTAGTGTCATCGGATGAGAAACAGGAACTTGTTGACACCATAAAAGGAACGGTATATGCCGTAAACAATCTTTCCAATGAGATGTCAATAATAAACAGTGGCGAACAGTACGACGCATTATCTGCTCCTGACCTTACATTCTCTCCGAAAGGAGCATTTGCCATTACACCGGAAAGAGCTTATGAAGTATCAAAGCTTATAATGCCGTCAGCTCCAAAAGCAGCACCCGGATTTACAAATGCAACTGAATTCCCGACCCCCATTAACAGCGAGGAATACAACAAGGCAGATGACTGGGCTGTAATAAGCGGAGATTACAGACAATTTGTAAAAACTGATACTGAAGGGGATAAGACAACCGAAACAACAGTCAGCACATTAGTTATCAACAAGAAAGGAGTTGTTAAAGAATACAGCGTCGGACAGCTGCCTGATCCGAATAGCTACATTGCTAACAAAGTAGACGGCGGAATTAAATTCCAAATGTATTCGAATACAGACTCCATAGGACATCAGAAGGATCCTTCTGATCTCGGCTGGATTACAAACCCCGGTGAACTATATACAAACAGCCTTTCAATCACAGCATTGCCATATATAAAGTTTGCATCTTCAAATATTGAACTCAGACTTAATATAGGCATTGACCCATCAACAGGTAAACCTATTTTACCATGGGAGACATTAAAATTTGATAGCGCAGCAACGGCAATATCTTCCATAGTTGAATACATAAACGACATCAATATAGAAAACACACTGTTTATATCTCGCTCAAGAGATTTACCTCTTAAATTAAGTCCTCTCAATCTGCTGAGCCATGTAAGCGACGGAATAAAGGTTCCTATGTTGCTCAATGCGGATATGACATATGTACGCCTTAACGTATTTGCAGAGGATCTATCAAACATCAATGCAAAAGATGGTATGAGATCAGCTACATTGTCCATTATTCCTGCAAGGAACATATATGACCTCGCCCTTAGCCTTGGCGTTGTATATCACAGAACAGGCGAAACTTCAGATGGTTCACAGATGCTGTTCAATGCCTCTCTTGATCTCCCGATTCTTAAGAACAACATTCTTTCAGTCGGCGTTCACGGAGGACTGCCATGGTCATGGCAGGAAGAAGTCTTTACCGACTTGTTCACATCAGCCGATAAGGCTACATTCTACGCAGGTCTTTACTTCACTTCAGAGTATGGTCCGTTCAAGGGCATGTTAGGTGTTGACTACAACCAAAACAGAATCTTTACGGGATATATCAACAAATTCACCAACTGGTCATTCCTCAACCTGCTTAATAAGAACGTTGACGGACTTAAGTCTGTTATTCCATACCTCAACGTAAGTGCTGACTTTGGATATGCAGGAATAGGAGTAATGGCAACGGGTGCAATATTTATAGGCGATACAAAGCCGTCATTGGATCCAAACTATAACGATCTGGCCATATACGCACTCAATTCCAAGATTTCGGCATTTGTTCGCCCGTTTGGCAATGATGCATTAAAGCTTACGGTTGAATATGATTTAGCAAATGTTTATAAGGATGCCTACACAAGCGCTGCAGGTACATTACAGCCATACGATTCAATTTTACAGAACTGGATACCGAACTTCATTGTTTCATCCGCAACAGGCCCCGTATTCATCAAGGGAACCCTTGATTTTGATTATGATAAAAACAATACACTTCAACCTAAGATTGGATTGCTGATGTCTGTAAATCTCGGATCTGATTTCGTATTTAATCCGTCATACTACAGAGCCAAGGCTGCAAGTAATGAAAAACGCTCACAGGAATGGGCCCCGGTTGTAAATCTTGAAGTGGCAGACGAAGTTCACTTCTTCAACCTTTTGGGAACAGGAGTTTCCGTATTCAATTCATTCAAGTTTAAACCGATAGTTGGTGTTGAACATCCGATATTCGCATTAAAGGTACAGCTTGAGGTTTCAGACATAAGCTTTAGCGACTTTAACAGAGCATCATCATGGACGGCAGGACATTGGATTGACAGACTTGTCAACCAGTTGAGATTCGGTCAGATATTCAATTTTGAGGCAAATTCAACATATTCAGTTAATAAGCACAGCGTAATCTCCTACTCACCAATTCGTGAAAGACTTGAGTTGAATCTCAACCTATTTAATGTATTCGGATTGAACATACGCAACTTTACAACCTGGCTTGATACAATTATTTTAAACCAAACACTTGAACCTACGGATGCCTTTATAGGATTTAAGTCTGACAAACTCAATGCATACTTAGCAGTAACGGCAACAGGTTCTTGGACAAATGATCCTGATCAGAATCCGCTTGATATCCTGCTGTATCCTACAGCCAACTTTGATATTAACATCTCAGGAGCGAAAGTAGGACTCTTCTTTGGAACAACAGTGAACTTTGTACAAGACAGATCAAGGAACAACGAGCTTCAGTTCATTTTGGGGATGAGCGGTAAATTCAATGCATGGGATATGCTTGCCGGTGCAACGATCGGATATGAAAGCCCATCATTCCTGTTTGAGGTAACAGGCGGTATTCAACAGAACAGAGCTACTTACAAACGATTTGATGCTCTTGCAATAACAACGAACGACGATATCACAGACAGCACATATGCAATAACTACTACAGATATGGCATATAGGGTATTCGACAAAGACGGAGAAGAAGTAACCGGAGCTCTTATACCGTTCTTTGATGTTACAATAGGCGGAAAGGTTAAAGACATATTCTCATTGAACCTAAGCTATAACATCAACCTCAGCTCTTCATTCAAGACACTATACTACGACAGACTAAGTGCATCTCTTAAAATCACAACATCTGTTGTAGATATCTTTGGAGCAGTTGAAAAACGTGGTGCATTCTTCGGTGGAGATATTAAGACACTCTGGACTGTTCCCACAGATGTAAGAACAGCATTCGCATACAGAGCAGGCGCAGTTATCAAGGCTGATTTTGCAACATTTACAATAGAATATGCAAATGAATTCTTTGGTGGCAAGATCAATGCAAGAAAGGCTTCAGGTGAGCTTATATCAAGTAATAATACAGGAACGCTTTCATTTAAGGCTGTCCTTGGAATGCTTTAATAATGATTAATGTTTTAGATGAGGGGTTGGTTTCTCACCTTGCTGCAGGCGAGGTGATAGACCGCCCCTCTTCTGTTATAAGAGAATGTATTGACAACTCAATAGATGCAGAAGCTTCAAAAATATCCATAGAATGTATAGATGGCGGTAAAAGCCTTATTGCTGTTGATGACAACGGAAAAGGCATTGAAAGAGAAGATCTTTTGAAGATTGCATCCCCTCACGCAACAAGCAAAATTAAGGTTCTTGACGACATATATAATATTTCCACAATGGGATTTAGGGGCGAAGCGTTGTTCAGCCTTGTAAGCGTAGGCGAACTTGGTATAGACTCCAACGGACATAGCGTGAGCTTCAAGGACTTTAAAAGATCTCAAATCACACGATCTGCCAAGGAAAAAGGAACGCGTATCTGTCTAAAAGGCATTTTTTCTTCGCTTCCGGCAAGGATGAGTTTTCTTTCATCAGCCTCAAGCGAGAACACAAGATGTAAAAATATTATTGAGGAAAAAGCCCTGCCATTCCCTGAAATAGAATTTTCTTACTCTAATGACGGCAAAGAGCTTTTACATTTTTATCAAGAAACACCAATAGAGCGCGTAAGCCATTTTTTACAGTCAACAATCTCCTCCAAGGTTAAATACATACACTCAGAGAATGAGGATTTTAAAATAGATCTGTACTATTCAAGCGGCGATGTAAGAAGGGATAAGAAAAAAATTAAAATATACGTAAATAAGAGGGCTGTTGTTGATCCGTATCTTACAAGCGCATTGATACACGCCTTTTCACGTACAATCCCCGGTGGCATGTACCCCTCGGCCGTGATATTTATTGAAAACAGCCCTGAGCTGACTGATTTCAATGTTCATCCACAGAAAAGGGAGTGTCGCCTTAGAAACGCACATGATATTCATCATACCATCGCTACAATTTTTGACAATTCGTTTTTTGAGGAAGAAATAAAACTTACAAGATTGTATGATACGGAATTTAAAGATATTGAAAGACCAAGCGTGATGCCAAAAGCACATGATGATTTCTCAAACACTGTTAATCAAGTAAACGAAAACAACACTGTTTGTGTCCAAACATCCCTTTCCGTAGTACCAAAAACTGAAATTCCGCCCTCTACCATAGAAAAACAAGAAGAGCTTTTTGAACCACCTACACAGGTTTCTTTCACATATATAGGACAATTATGGAGAGAATTCCTATTATATTCAATAGATGACACTCTGTATATCATAGACCAGCACGCAGCCGCCGAAAGAATAATGTTTGACAAGCTTAGAAATCACAACGAGGTTCAGGAGCTCCTATTCCCCATAACGCTTGAACTGGATGCAATCGTATCTGATGCATTGGATAACAACAAAGACAAATTTATACAAAAAGGAATCGGACTTACTAAAATAGAAAAAGGATTATGGACCGTCACATCTCTACCCTCATGCTGTAAAAATAGCGAAAGGGAAATCCTTGCTCTTGTTGAAAATGCAAACGATTCTGAACTTGATCAAAAACTGTACGCAATTATCGCTTGCCACAACAGCGTGAGACAAGGAATGTATCTAAGCGAAAAGGATGCAACAACTCTTATAAAAGACACACTCGCTCTTGACGAACGAGTGTGTCCTCATGGCAGAGTTTTTACGCTTAAGATAAGCAAAGAAGAACTTGAAAAACTCGTTTCAAGATAATGAGCGTGGTGCTTTGATACCATAGCTTTCAAAATCCCTGTCCATAGAATCAAAGTACACATTGAAATTCTTAAAATAGCCTTTTGTGTTTGAATTGACAAAGTTTGATGTTATAGACTCATTTGAAAGAATTTCATCAAACTTATATGAGCCGTTCACCTTCCACGGATTTAATATACCTGCGTTAATTGCATCAAACGGACACTTCATTACACATCTCATACAAATCATGCAATGGCCGTTGAACTTGGGTCGTCCGTCTTTCTTAGTCATGGAAATATTACCCATAGGGCAATTCTTTGCACATAGTCCGCACTTTGTACACTTGCTCTTTTTTGCTTTGTACGTAAGACCGATTATAGGTCCGCCTATCCATACAAGTTTGCATATAAAAGAGGCAAAGGCACTAAACGGTCCAACCTTATAAAGCTGCTTTTCACCCTCTGCTATTTTTGCAGCGCTTATTGTTGAATAAGAATCCGCATAGCAATACATTTGTTTCGCAAGCGCATCCGGATATCTGAACATAATATTGTAAGGCATAAGGAAATGCTTTTCGTATGTAACATTATATCCTTTTTTGGAAAGCGTTCTTTTAATGTAGGATGATGACGGATTGTTCATTTTGAACGGCTCACCGCTTGTTTTTATTACAAACGCACGCTGTCCGGTTTTGCTTGCGCAGAGCTTTTTTACAAATCTGTTTACTAAATACGGCGCATTAAATCCGTAAATCGGATATGCAATTCCAACAATATCATAATCAGAGGGAGAGGGATATTCTGTATTTGAATAGGATTTGTAATCAAAGGAAAAAACATCTGTTTCAATGTTCTTCTTACCAAGCTCTCGGGCAACCATATCAGAAACGATACGAGTGTTGCCCGTGCCTGAAAAACAGTATATAACTGCTTTCATTATTTCCATTCCCCCGGATCGTAACAAGCCTTTCCGGATTCTATAACAGCTTCTTCAACTCCGCCTCGTTTAATATGCAATTCGGCGCATGTATCCTCTATTTCATTTTCAGGATAGTAGAAATAATCGCTCTGAATATCTGTCATTAAATGGAAATAATCAAGACCATGATATATTCCCTTTCTGTTATCGGGCTTTGTAATAAGCAAATCCGCCCCTATGGCACAAAGGTATTTCGGGGGATTCCAAATTTTCATGGGCTTACCCTGAATTCCTATAAGAAGTTTATCAAGCATCCAGTTGTAATCATGATTTTCATCACCTATTGAATAGTGTTTGCACTCTCCGTCAGGCCCATATTCCAAAGAACCAACCAATGCCTCACCTATATGGCGTGTTGTTGCCATAACGGTACCGCCCTTGGGGAACATAATCATCTTTTTTCCCTTGGCAAAATGATCCAAAAATGTTTCTCTCCATATTGGGCGACGATACGGGCAAGTTCCAAAAATATACGGAAGTTCCATAACATAAACATCCATCTTTGGAAGATCGCCGTTTTCTTCTGTGGCTATTTTTATTATTGCTTCAGCCTGTTCCTTTCTGACCTTTATATAAGGGTGATAGGTTGACAGCTTCTTTTTGGGGAATGCTCTGTCGAAATACAGAAAATATGAAGAACAGAGTGAGGCTTTTTTTATCCCTGCCTTGCGTGCTGCCCTAAATACCTTAGAACATTGATTGACAAGCTTTTCATAAAAGAAATTATATGCGTTTTCATGCGGAGAATATCTGTCGTCCGGACCAACCGCATATATCATTGAATCATAACCGCCCTGTTTGAAAAATTCATAAAGTTCGTCTTCACTCATGGAAAACACATCGCCCGTATAACTTTTTGCCTGTTTGCTGTACCACTCTTCGGCGTGTGCATCCTCAACCGCAAGTGAGGAAACGCTATGGCCTCTTTCTAATGCTACATTTGTAGCTTGATTTCCTAAAAGACCTGTTCCTCCAATAATTATAATATTCATAAATCATTGCTCCTTAACGTTTTAAACGTGCTGTAAATCCTTAATAATTATATATTGCTACATGCTATATTTTCAACTACACAAATTGTAGAGTAGTAGAATTTGTTGAATTTTTGTTTTTTTTACCTTAAAATGAACATTAGATGGACTATGATGAAATAAGAACAAACGTATCGAAAAATCTCATCATCCTGCGTAAGCGTGCCGGTATGACGCAAGTTGAGTTTGGAGAAAAATTTTCGTTTTCGGACAAAACAATAAGCAAATGGGAAAGCGGACTGTCCATTCCTGACGTTGCAACATTACAGCTTATAGCCACGGAATTCAACACAACCATAGATGCACTTATAAAGAGCGATGGAATTGAAGATCAAACAGAAACGCAAAACAATAAGGCGTTTAACTATAATACATTTCAAAAATGCTGTATTCTACTATTGCTTTTAGCCTTTGTTTGGAGCATAGCAGGGTTGGGATATGTATTTATATCCGAATTTTTTAAAAAATTGCTTTGGCCAATATTTCTATGGGCTATTCCCATATCTTCAATGATAATAGCAAAGTTTAACAGCACAACGATTAAAAGCTTTGTTGTTAAGGTTGCTTCATACAGCATAACGAACTGGGGAATACTTATAGCTTCGTATTACTCATTTTTAATGTACAACATATCCTTTACACCCATCTTCTTTTTGGGTATTCCCATACAGCTCTTGATTATTCTGTCTGCTATTACCACAAAATGGCAAGGCGGAGTTAGGCGGTTAAAAAAACACAAAGATAGGACAAACAACGAAAATAAACAAATTCAAGCATCAGAGGAGAAGACTGAATAAGGTCTTTCCTACCCCGTCCTCCTCGTTTGACGGTGCGATGTAATCAGAGGCATCCAAAGCGCATTGTGTACCGTTTCTCATGGCAACGCCAAAACCTGCCTCTTTAAGCATTGGAACATCGTTGTCAAAATCGCCAAAGGACATAATCTGATCCTTTGTTATCCCAAGTTTATCGGCAATCGCAGACACTCCGGAGGCCTTGTTCACTTCCTTTAAAGAAACTTCCAATATATCGGGATGTGACAAGAAGAAGCTCAATGAAGGATATAAAATATTCAGTTCTTTTTTTAATGCTGCCATTTTAACATCATCATCAAGGCGAAGCACAAGTTTTATAGGCTCGCTATCATTGCGCATACGGCTCTTTCTAACCGTTTCCTCAAAAGACTCACACACTCCGCGGCCTTCATAAAATCCGTTTATACGAGCCCACCATTTATCCTTTTCTTCAACAACCCATTCCTCGCCTGAAAACAAAACACTGCGTGCATTATAGGAGGATGCAAACCTTGAAACCTCAAGCATCAACGGAATCGGAACGCCGTATGATGATGTAGGTTGTCCAAGCACCTCCACATATGCTCCGTTGTCGTATACTCCGGATATCTCTTTGTCAGTAAGTGAAAGCGTTTCCATAACAGGCAGAACACCCGTTTTAAATCGTCCCGTAACAAGGGCAAAATGTATGCCTCTTTTTACAAGTTCATGTATCGCCTTATATGTAAGTTCCCCTATTGTCTTGTCACTTTTAATCAATGTGCCGTCTATGTCTGAGCATACTAATTTAATTCTGTTTTTAAGCATGTGCTAATTATATACATAAACTTGCTTTTTTAGTAGGACGACAAGACATCAAACTTGACTAATCAGCTGCGAATATAAATTAATGTACTTGTCTGCAATTTCACTCCATGACGGTATGTGACAGGCTTGAACCATTTCCCTCATTTTTATAAAAGAAGGCAATGAATCTGTTTTCAAACCATATAGCTGACTTATTTTCTCTGCAAATGCATCTATATCGTCATCAAGTGCCCAGCCGTTTTGTTCATCAATTACCCTTTCTGAAGTTCCCGTGTTTTTTATACACAAGGTAGGGCATCCGCAATATCGTGATTCTATACACGCAATACTGTCACAGTCAAAAATTGATGGGAACAAAAAGACATCGGATGATGAATATAAATAATTGAGTTCATCTGATGTTTTTAGTCCGACAAATTTTACATTATTCTCAATCCCAAGTTCCTTTGCCTTTGTTTCAAAATAAGGTATTTGACCATCTCCGGCAAGAGTAAATGTAAACGGCACGTTCATCTCTTTGAGCTTTTTGCACACCCGTAAAGAAAAAACTATATTTTTTTCATCGACTATTCGCCCTGCATATAACAGCGATATTACCGCTTTGTCATAATTTTGTTTGTAATAATGGGTGGGATCAAACAACAGCTTTTTTGATTTATAACCGTTCTTAATAAGGATAACCGGACTTGAAACCCTATATACATCACGCAATTCCTTTTGTATCACATATTCGGAAACTCCCGTGTTTACCGTATATAAAGCCGCAGTATGCTTGGGATATATGGACGGAATGTATGACAATACTCGATGAAGCGGATTTTTAGCCGAAAACGGCGCATTTTGATTGTTTATAAATCTTAAATATGTATGCGTTGTTAGAACCGACGGAATATGAAGAAGCTTTGCCATATGCGCACCCCACCGTCCCATTTCAAACGGTGTGTGAGAATGAACAACATCCGGGCAAAATTCAACCATAAGTTTTTTTATGTTTCTGTCGGTTTTGGGGTGTGGGCACATGGGGTATAGCGGAATCTTGTGTGATTTTGTCCTGTATATCGGGTATTTTTGCTTTCTGTCGTATTCGCTGTTATCACACATTCTGTCCTGAGTGAACACAGCAACCGTATGCCCCTTATTCATGTATTCTTCGCATAAGGCGAGCATTACACTTTCAGTCCCTCCTACATGCGGGGCAAAAACATCTGTACAAAGTGCTATTCTCACTTTTTGTCATCCTTAACTATTGGTCTAAAAACCATTTCGGGCATTTTCATAATAACCATTGTGTTCTCCGGAACTGATTTGTTTATCCAAACGTTCGATCCGATAACAGCTCCCTTTTCAATGGTTATATTCCCCAAAATGGAAGCGTTTGAATAAATTGTAACATTATCCTTAATTGTAGGGTGACGTTTTGTGTTTTGAACAAATGCTCCGCATGCGTCCTTTGGGAACTTATATGCCCCAAGCGTTACTCCCTGATAGATCGTAACATTATTTCCTATAACCGTAGTTTCCCCTATTACCACCCCCGTTCCGTGATCAATAAAAAACGACTCTCCTATTGTAGCACCGGGGTGGATATCAATCCCGGTTTCACGATGGGTTCTTTCGTTCAAAAGACGTGGTATCAACGGTACTTTATGTACGAATAAAAAGTTGGCAATGCGGTGTACGGACATAACCTTCATATATGGATATGCTATAATAATCTCGCTTATGCTTTCTGCGGCAGGGTCTCTTGAAAGGGCCGCTGCAGCATCGTTTTTAAGCATTCTCCATATTTTAGGAAAAGCGGATTTTAATTGACATAAAATATTATCAGTCGTCTGCTCGGGTAGCAAGCCAAGCATTACCTCTTTTAATAACGCTAAAATATTATCGTCCTCCTTTTCACACAAATCACTATCGATATGTGCAACAAGGGATTGAAATATTGCATCTGTTATAGAATGAATTTGCTTTACACCAGGAAGAACTTTCATATCAAGAATTATATATAATCTTTGACAATTTTCCTATTTTTTTATTTGATTTAAATATGAAAGCACTGATATTGGGCGAAATTGTAGGTAGAGCAGGATACACTGCGATAAAAAAAGGCCTTAAGGATATGAGCGATATAGACTTGGTTATTGCAAACGGCGAAGGAATGTTTAACGGATACGGAATAAACAAGATCAACGCCATCAACCTTATGAAAGCCGGTGTTGATGTTATAACAGGCGGAGAAAAACTGTTTTATAAAAGCGATATGCAGGATTTTATCAAAGAGACATCACGCGTTATAAGAGCATATAACTATCCCTCGCCTGATGTCCCCGGACATGGAATAAAGTACATTAAAATAAATGACACAAACGTTGCCGTATTAAATCTTATGGGCACTTCGGGAATGAGGGTACCCCTAAACAATCCGTTTACATCAGCCGAATACATAGTGAAGAAAATCAAGGAAACAACAGCTGCAATAATAGTTATTTTTCATGCATCGGCAAGCGCTGAAAAACAGAGTATGTTTAGATTTTTAGACGGCAAGGTAACCGCCGTTATAGGCACGCACAACAAAATACTCACAGCAGATGCCACAGTATCAGAAAACGGCACGGCATACATAACAGACAACGGACGATGCGCAAGCACGCTGTCAGTTGGCGGTTTTAAAGCAGAAGAGGAAATAAAAAAATACCGTTCCACGCTGCTTGTTCGCTCTAAGGAATGTTTTGACGACACAGAGCTTCAGGGCGTTACGGTGACATTTAATGAAAACGGCAAGGCTGAAAACATCGAAACAATAAGAAAAAAAATAACGATTGACGGCACAGATATAAATAAAACCTGATTTATTCATGATATAATTATTATATGGAGATACGTTTCTTTAACGAACTTGATAACATATCAGGCAGCGATATATACAAAAACTTTACCGATTTACGATTCAAAACTGAGGACAACAGCTACGAAAATATTAAAAGACGTCTTAACAGAATAAGTGGAGAGCCTGATATAAGCGCATGCGCTATGAACAACAAGGAAATTATAGCGTGCTTTATAGGAAGTTCAAACACATGGTCAGGATTAAAGACAATCTACTGCAACGGTTTACTTGTTAATAAAAATACGGATAAAAAAACTCTTGAAAAAGCAGTCAATGCCCTAATCAAAAAAGTATTGGATAAGGCCATACAGAATGATTTTGAAAATCTGCTTACGGAAAGCGAAACAGGTGGCAGCGAGTTCAAAAAAATATTTTCATCCCTTAAAGAAGTCCATTCAAGAGTTCTGATAAACTATCTGATACCCACAAAAAAGCTTATTGAAACCACCGGGGCATCCGCAAAGAATCTTGCTAAAAGCGAATTCAAAATCAAACCTGCAGACGTTAATAATCTAACTCCGTATCTTGGCTTTATGGACACAAGACAGGGATGGCTGTCAAGCAATCAAGCAATAGGAAAGGAACATGGGGATGAGCTTATTTGCGTTAAAACCCAGTTTGACAGTATAAACTCCATTTGTGTTTACAACAGCGAAAGCGGAGTTATATCACGCCTTGCAACAATGCCGCTTGCAAGAAGAGGCGGATTTGCTTCTTCCCTTTTAAACTATGCAGCATCTCACATAAAGGCAAAAAATACCATAGTCGTTGATATAAACAAAAAGAATGAAGAAGCACGCTGCTACCTTGAAAATTTAGGATTTAACGAATGCCTTGTTAAGGAAGAGACCTCGTATTCTTTAAACATCTGACAATGGCTTTGAATCTTTCGTAAGATGATGAGGCTGATGAAATAATCCCTACATTTTGAAAATTAAAAACATAATCGGGTATATCGTACTCCGATTCAACAAGAACTCCTTTTGAACCGACACTGTTTATTACTTTTATAAGTTCACCGGCATTTGATGAATGTGATGATCCTACTACTATAACACAGTCAGAAAGACGAGCAATACGCTCTGCAGAGCACTGTCTGTTGTAACAGTCCTTACACACCGATGATGATACAACAACATCCTTATAAAACGGACGCAGTCTATTTACATAATCTTCGGTTTTTTCCTTTTTGAAGGTTGTTTGTGTGTGGACATAAAGGATACGTGAAGGAGATGCTGTTCTGTTAATAAAATCATTAAGCTCCGTAAGATCGGATACTATATTTAGATTGTTGTCATTTATAAGGGTTTTCACCTCTGCGTGCGACCTTGATTTTACAAACAGCACAACAAGTTCTCCGCTCTTGTACTGCTTGTCTATCAAACGCTTACGAGCCTCAACAACAGGGCAAGTACCGTTTAATATATTTACACCGGATATGCTTAGTTTTTTAAGATTTGCATCCGTTTCTCCATGCGCTGCTACTACAACGGTACCGCTTACTTCTTTTTGGTCTATTATCCTTACACCAAGCTTTTGATAATATTCAGTTACCGGTGTATTGTGTATTATTTCTCCTGTTAAAAAAACGGGAGTACCCGTTTTAACCGCCTTATCCACAAGGGATAAAGCGTCGGTTACTCCCTTACAAAATCCGTTGTATTCAGATTCAATTACGTTCATTCTTTTATTTTCAGCTTAATTGTCATCGGATCAAAAGCCGGATTTTTAATTTTTGAAAGCAAACAGAGTATATTAGGTGCAACAAAGTTTGCCGAATAAATACCTATAAGCATTCCCACAACAAGGCACAGAGCAAACATCCTGATTTCCGATGTTACAAATATTGCTACGGGAAGAACTGCTACTATTGTTGTGAAGGAAGAAAACAGCGTTCTCTTTATACACTGTGCAACAGAGCGCTCAATGATATTGTTCAAATCACCCTTTGCGGATGAAAGCATTATATTCTCCCTCACCCTATCGAATATCACTATGGTGTTATTGATTGAATATCCTATAATCGTTAGGATTGCCGCTATTGTTACGGATGAGATCTCTATGCGAACAACGGAAATGAACGATAACAGGATAAGAACGTCATGCATAAGAGAAAGCACCGCTGCCAAAGCAAAAGACAAACGGAATCGAACCCAAATATAAATTAACATCAGAACAAGGGATGCTGCTATTCCCAAAAGGCTTCCCTTAATTAATGACGATGAGAATTTAGCCCCTATAAAGCTTTCTCCGATTACTTCTACATTGCCGTCTGTAAATGCGGTACTCAGCTTCTCCTGCATAACCTTGGATACGGTTTCTCTTGCGTTTTCATCATCGGCACTAGCCTTTATAATAAACACACCGTTGTCGCTATCTCCGCTGTTCTGAACAGAGAATGAAGAATCAAGAGCTGAACGAACCTCATCAATTTTTACCACACTGCCGTCTGCTTTTTCGATTTTTACATTCGCCATGTAACCTGATTCAAAGTCTATACCTAAGGCAAATCCACCCTTTGCGATAAAGAAACCGGCACCTGCGATGAATAGTATAGAACTAAAGGCAAGAGCAATCCACGAAGCCTTGATGACTCTCAATTTTTTTGAATTTGCCTTAGAGAGTTCATCATCGCTTAATACCTTAATCCTACCCATTAAAAGATGAGGTTTTTTCACGTCGGTAATTACTATGTCCATAAACAAATGAAGCATAAACAACATTGTCAAAAGCGAACAAACTATACCTATCGCAAGAGTATTGGCAAATCCCTTAACCTGTGAAGAGCCAAGGAACGAAAGCACAACAGCCGCTATCATCGTTGTAATGTTAGCATCAAGAAGCGTCCATCGAGCGCGTGAAAAAGCAGTCCTTATTGAACTTTTTACGTCCTTTCCCGACCTGATTTCCTCGCGAATCCTTTCAAAAATAATAATTGCCGAGTCAACTGCCATACCCAAAGTCAGTATCAAACCTGCGATTGATGTGAGCGTTAGCGTAAATCCCAAAGCTGACAAAACGGATACTATCAAGAACATATCCAAGGCAAGCATTATTACGGCCAAGAACCCCGGCAGTTTGTAGTAAGCTATAAGGAATACAACAATAAGAGCAAGCCCCACAATCAATGCCTTTAGAGCAAGATTGATTGAATCTTCTCCAAGGGAAGCTCCCACTCGCTCCATTGATGAAACCGAAAGCTCAATCGGGAATGATGTAGCTTCAAGAACAACCTTTAAATCCTCGGCTTCTTTTTCGGTGAACCCTGAAACCTGTACGTTTGTTCTTATTCCGCTTTGTATTGTTGCGATACTCTTTATTTTGCCATCCATCACAACAGCCATAGGCTTCTGTATATTAGAGGAGGTAAGGTTATAAAACAGGTCCCCTCCCTCGCTTGTAAGCTCAAAGGTAACAATGGGCTGACGAGTTTGCGCATCCCGCGAAACTGAGGCGGTTTTGATATATCTTCCGTCCATTGTCTGTGAATTGTCTATTACGGCACAAGGATATGAAGTGACAAGCGTTTCAAGCCCATAATCGTCGTTTTTGTAATATGCATATGCCGTATACCCCGATTCAATCCATGACGGTGAGATAAACGAGCCTTTTTCATCAAACATTTCACTATAATGTTCTTCTGACCATTTTAAAAGCTCCTGCGTTTTTGCACTGTCAACTATTGCAAACTGTAAATTTCCCTGTCCTCGTATGAGGGATTGAACTTTTTCGGGATCAGGATCGCCCGGCACCTCTACAAGAATTTGATCAGCTCCTTGACGACGTATATCAACCTCGCTTACACCATACTGGTCAACGCGCATTCTTAAAATCTCTATATCCTGAGCAAACGCAGCGTCTGTTTCTTCAAGGCTTGGCGTGTGTCCAAGACGTTCCGAAAGAGATGAGATATTACCTGAAAGAAGAACAGACATTCCTCCTCTAAGATCCAATCCGAGTTTTAACGCCTTGCCGGATATGTTTTTTAATGACAGATATTTCTCTCTGTAATACTTTTCAAATGCAGCTACAGCCTGTGCTTCGGAATCAAAAGCACCAAGTATTGCCTTTGCCGTCCATACTTCAGGAAGGGCCTTATTGTTTTCGATATAGCTGTCTTTTGCAGCATTAACCTGGTGTTTATGAGTTGAAGAAAGATCGGCCTCCTTATCGGATTCAGCCTCTGCTTTTATCAGATCCTTAAGTTCTTTAACATCCTCTAACGCATTCTTATGAGATGAATCCCTGATTGCACTTAAACCGGAATTGGCTATAATTCTGTCTTCTTTATCTGTATATGAATACCACTTAACTGTCGGATACAATAAAAAACAAGCAAGTGCTAAAGATAATACAACTACTAATACTCTTTCTATCTTATGCATAATAAAAAACGTCCCGTATTATTTATTTTCGTTTTCGGCTGTTGTTGGTGTTTCTTCAGAAACAGGAGCATCAGGCTCCGCCTTAATGTCCTCTTCTGCTTTTTCTTTGTTCTCTTCGCCTTTTCTAACCGGCTTTATATTCAAAGCGGCTGTGTTGTCTGACGAAGGCGTTCCTTGACTTGGAGCAGATGATGCGTTTATGACTGTCCTTATTGCGTCCTTAGCAAATTCAATCTTAACCCCTGAAGCAACCTTTACAATAACCGTGTTATCCTTTACGGATGAAATAACACCTCTTATTCCACCTGTTGTTTCAATCTTGTCTCCTCGCTTTAAACTGCTCAGCATTTGCTTAACCTTCTTTTCTTTTTTCCTTTGCGGAATAATCATAAGCAGTATCATAGCACCGAAAATTAATATAAGCGGCAGCATTGAACCGAAGCCTCCCTGAGCAGATGCAGCACTTCCCTGCGATGACGATTGAACGGTGTTACCGAACATGGCAATAAAATTACTAATCATAAAATCTCCTTAGATATTTTTTTATTTATTTAACAATCCGACTTGATCAAAGACTTTTTGAATCTTATCTGCAGCCTCATCAATAAGAGCCTCTGTAATAGTAGCCATTAAACTGATACGAATTAAGCAATCATTAGGATCAACTGCAGGAGGGAAAACACAGTTTACAAACACGCCCTCGTCATAAAGCATTTTATTAATCTGTGCTGTTGTAACAGCATCTTTTGACGGAAGAGGTATAATCGGTGCTTCGCTTTCTTTGACGGTAAGTCCCCTGTCTATCAGTGCCTTACGACAATAATCGCCAAGGTCATTTACCCTTTTTACAAGTTCAGGGTGGGCTTTTAGAATACGAAGAGCGGCAAGTGCACATGCAGTTGCGGCAGGAGTTGAGGAAGCCGTAAAAATAAAAGGTCTGGAATTATGCTTTATAAAGTTAATTACCCTTTCACTTGCAGCTACATATCCGCCAAGGGATGCAAGCGACTTTGAAAATGTTCCCATGAAAATATCAACATCGTTCTGTAAACCATATTTCCATGCCGAACCCCTTCCTTCACTGCCTGCAACACCCAAAGCATGAGCGTCATCAACCATTGTGCGTGCATCGTATTTTTTAGCAAGGCGTACAATCTCAGGAAGATTTGCATAGTCCCCACCCATTGAAAATACTCCATCCACCACTATGATTTTTCCGGCATCGGATGGAATAAGCTTGAGAACCTTTTCAAGATCTTCCATATCGTTGTGGTTGTATCTTTTAAGTTGAGCATAGGAAAGCTGAACTCCTGCATATATTGATGCGTGATCCTCTTTGTCGCAGATTATATAATCGTGTCTGCCTGCAATAGACGAAAGAATGGCAAGATTTGATCCATAGCCTGTTGAAAAACACAGGGCCTGTTCCTTACCTACAAACTCCGCTATCTCTTTTTCAAGAATAATATGCTCATCTAAGGTCCCGTTTAAAAAGCGAGAACCGCTACAGCCTGAACCGTACTTATCAAATGCATCTTTTCCTGCCTTTATTACATCAGGATGAGTTGTAAGACCAAGATAGTTGTTGCTGCCAAGCATTATTCTACGCTTTCCTTCCATAACAACTTCAGGGGCCTGTTTGGATTCCAATGTATGGAAATAAGGATATAATCCTTTTGCTTTAAACTCATCGGCCTGTGTATAATCAAAGCACTTTTTAAAAATATCAGCCATTAATTGCGTTTATCTCCTTATCTAATATTTCGACATAATCTAAATCCGGTGTTTTTGTTATTTACAGTCTGTGACGACGAATTAACAAGAGTAGGAGCGGAACTAGCGAATGAAGCAATTGTATAATCAAGTCCATTCACATTCCATGCTCCTCCGTTTACATATCTGTATCCAACACTTTCCATATCCTCTGCCCATTCAAATACGTTACCACACATATCATAAAGTCCAATATCGTTTGCTTTACTCTCGGCTCTGTATGGACGAGCAGCGTTGTACTTTCCGATAAACTGTGTGCCGTAATCATCGGATGAGACAAATTCAGGTGCAGCGTACACGCTGTAGGAAAGAAGATATTCGGATGAAGACTGTAAAAGTGCATCATGCGCACCGCTTATAGTTCCGTATGATGATCCAAAGAACGTTTCTGGCAATGCAACTCCCGAATAAGTCAATTCCGTTGCTTCGTTAAGCTTAACAGGTGAAACACTTGCCGCATATGACCACTCCGTGCGTGTTGGCAATCTAAACCCTGTTGAATCTCCCACGTGAGAATATGTTCTTGCGCCACCGGACAGATGCTGTTTTGGATCTATTTTATCCAGCTCCGAAACATTTGTTGCATCCCTTATTATTTCGCCTGCTCCCGTGCCACCTATCTTGTAGGCGCAGGTAAGCTGTTCACCGGGGTTCTTAGTTGCATTATACCATTCAGTTGCTGCATTACAGAATACAACGGCGTTGTACCATGAAATACCGGTGATAGGATCTAAGGCGCTGTCCTTGTTTGAAAAATCAGCATTTTTATATCCAAGATAATACGGAATTGTATCGTCAAATCTGTATCCGTTATTTATTGCCCACTTATAAACCGTCATGAAGAATCCGGCAGAAACCTCTGTATCCGCTATTGCAAAATCGCTTTTAACGGTTGCTTTTTCGGATGGACTTACAGAAGTGCTTGATGAGGGTTTTTGCCATACGACGGGCCAATCCTGTTCGCCCTTTAGAGAAATAAACGTCATGGCCTGATCCTGCACGGTACCATTTGCCCATGATTCATAACTCTTATCCTGCTCGGTTGAGGTGAGATTAATTTCAAACACGGGAAGGAAATACTTTGTATCGTAATATACGTTTATATTATGCGATTTTGTGCTGTCCGTAATGCCGCCCTTTAGGTCGGTAAACGGAATTGAAATCTGTTTATAGCCTCTTCTTTCATTTGAAGGAATACCGCTTATAAGGATTTTCACATATGAAGCTCCGCTGCCGCCGTCCTCAATGCGATATTTGATATTGTTTCCTATCTCGTCGCTGAGCGGTTTAAACCAAGCTTCCACATCGGAAGATGTGAGATTTTGTTTAAAATAAGCATTTGTAAGATCAATTCTTAAAGGAACACCCGTAAGAGAGTCTCCTAAACGTGATGTTACGCTTCCCATAACAGGATGTGCAACGGTTCCCACAAAGCTCTCTTCTTCCGTAAATGCGGCGAGAGAAACGGCAGCAACCTTATAATTCATTCTTATTGTAACAGGTCCGGTATAGTTGTATTTTATGTCATCTGCAGGTATTACAACATTTGTATAATAAACAACCGTTTCCTCTTTTTTCAGCAAGTCAATCAAACCTTTTATTACAACTGTTACGTAATTATAGCCTTTTCCGCCTTTCTTGATATAAATGTCAGAATTTATAAGATGTTGCGCAAAAGTATTGGGCATTGAATCTTCATCGTATATGAACCAGGATTTAACCTTGTTGTTATCAAGAGAATCCGAGAAGATACCACCGTTCTCAAGGTTTATTGTTATAACGGCACCTTCTCCGTTGTTGAGGTATATGTTTTCCACACCAAAGATTGATGTAGAATCACAGCCGTCCTGATATTCTATATTTGCGTTGTATACTGTTTTTTCCCATACGGCATACAGCGTTATATCGGATATCGGGTTATATTTTTCATCAAGAGGAATAACGGGGGATGTTTCTGCCTCGCCTTCTCTCCATCCTACAAATGTATATCCGTTTTTAACAGGACGCGGCAAATCAAGCGATGGAACTTCCCATCGTCCGTTAACTTCCACGGGAGTGGAAACGTCCTCGCTTATAATACTCTTGCTTAGGATTTTTCCGTTTCCGTCAACATAGCACACATCGTTTTCATCGAAATAGCCCCTAAAACCGTATTCGGCAACGGAAGGCTTGAGTGCCTCCACATCGTCATAGACACAGTTGTATGAAACCGTATATTTTCGTTGAGGCACAGTGATAGTCCAGTTAGCATCCTTTGTTTTTTCCTTGTCGGAATACCACCTATCCTCCGTACAGTAATAAACGGCATTATCTCCACGGCTTGTGTATTCGCCCTCCTGAAGATTAAGCGACAGCGTATAAACATTGGGTGTCCAGAAAGCAAAAACAGTCTCGTCTTTTTTAGACGGTGTGTATGGATTATCACATACATTACCCTCTGCGTTCTTCCATCCCGAAAGAGTGTAGCCCGAACGGCGAACCGCATCGCCTAACGGGAGGTTGACAGCCACCGATCCCCATTCTGCATTAGCAGTTTTTTCTGAATATATTGCTGTTTTGTTGTTGTTTTCGTCTTTAAATTCCCCGTTAGGGTTAACTATCATGGACTTCTTGGCATTTTCACTTACAAAATATCCGTTGAATACGTAGTTGACTTTCATCTCATTTGTAAGTTGATTTTGCTCTTCACCCTCTGCAGGAGGTACAAATTCTCCGTTTTGTAAATCAAGTTTAACGGTGAATTGATTTTCAGGTATCTGAATACTCTCTATTGGTGTAGAAGATGATATACTTTCGTAGCTATCAAACCACTCTCCACCCCTTCCGGAAGCATCAACTTTAAAGAAAATCTGATCAACACCGTGTGTTTGAGTGCCACCCTCGGACAAAAGATTCAGGCTGTATATTTTACCGCTTGCCCATACGGCTCTCAGTTCATTATTCTCCAGTTTGGGAGTATATGACTGGAATTCTATGGATCCCACCTCTACAACATGACCGTCTGCTTCCTGCCATCCTAAAAAGGTGTAGCCGTCGTTCTGTATCGGTTCAAGCTTGACAGTTTTGGTGTTGGACCAGCCGGCATCGAATGTCCTGTCGCCGGTAAAAGTTATGTTATTAATCCAGCCTTCTTTGGTTATGAAGTCTCCATAGCCGCTAAAATCTGCCGTATATACAACATCGTCTAATGGCTGAACCGTTATATCCTCCGCACCACTTGGGTTTGGAATATACTTGATTGTTCTTTTTAATACC
>JAQYLW010000044.1 GCA_028719825.1 Spirochaetales bacterium
GATATGTAACTTTTGACGACTACAGAACAAGAGAGATGGCTGCCAATGAGCCCGAGTTGTTCCTTGAACGTTATAAGGCTCCTCTTATCATAGATGAAATACAGTATGTTCCAAATCTATTGTCGTATATAAAAATGAAAGTTGATACAAGTGATGAAAGAGGGCAATATTGGTTAACAGGTTCTCAACAATTTCATATGATGAAAAATATATCCGAATCTCTTGCCGGCAGATGTGCCGTTATAGATATGAAAGGTTTTTCGCTAAAGGAAATTCAAAATGAGAATCAGCTCTCATTTTTACCTACAAAAAGTTTTATAAAAGAGATGAGAAACACTTCAAAACGTGTAGAACTTGATAAGATGTATGAAATAATATGGAAAGGTTCTTATCCTGATTTGATTGTTAATAACATTAATTGGGAAACGTATTACAGTTCGTACTTACAATCTTATATAGAACGTGATATTAAAGAACTGGGAGCTGTAAAAAATGAGCTGGATTTTTTAAAATTTCTAAAAATTGTTGCTGCAAGAACGGGGCAGGTTTTAAATTATACTGATATTGCAGACAATGTCGGTGTATCGGTTAATACAATAAAATCATGGATTTCACTCCTTGTTTCATCTGACATAATTTTACTGCTTGAGCCATACTATTCTAATATCAATAAAAGAGTTGTCAAATCTCCTAAAATATATTTTCAGGATACGGGTCTGTGTTCATACCTTACAGCATGGGACACACCTGTGGCTCTTGAGAGAGGAGCAATGAGCGGAGCAATTTTTGAAACGTTTGTAGTTTGCGAGATTATAAAAAGTTACGTACACAATGCTAAAAAACCAAATGTCTATTATTACAGAGATAAAGATAAAAGAGAAATTGATGTAGTTATTGAAAGTAACGGTAAACTTTTCCCTATAGAGATAAAAAAAACTGCATCACCCGATAAGGATACGATTAAGCACTTTTCCGTTATTCCTGAAGAAAATCGTGCAGAGGGAGCAGTGGTTTGTCTTTCCTCCGAGGATTATCCAATCACATCAAATGACAGTGCAATTCCGGCTTGGTATTTATAATATTGTTGTTCGCCTGTCTGATTTACGTGTTATATATTCACAGAAATTGTTGAATTAATTATAATTACAACTATTATGACATCCAATGAACTCAGAAAAAAATATATTGAATTTTTTGTAAAGAAAGGGCATAAACAGATTAGCGGAGCCTCTCTGATACCCGAAAACGATCCAACGGTATTGTTTACCACAGCCGGCATGCATCCGCTTGTTCCATATCTTATGGGTGCTCAGGAGCATCCTATGGGAAGGCGTCTTACGGATTATCAAAAATGTATAAGAACAGGCGACATAGACAGCGTGGGTGATCCTCACCATCTTACTTTTTTTGAAATGCTCGGCAACTGGTCATTAGGCGACTATTTTAAAAAAGAGATGATTGCATATTCCTACGAGTTTTTAACCAAGGAGCTTGGCATAGATCCATCAAAACTGTCGGTAACCGTATTTGAGGGCGACAGCGAAGTTGAGCGCGATAACGAAGCGGCAGCAGCATGGGAAAGCAATGGTATACCCAAGGAACGAATATTCTTTATGAGCCGTGAAGATAACTGGTGGGGGCCTGCAGGAAGTACAGGACCATGCGGACCGGACAGTGAAATGTTTATTGATACGGGGCGTCCTAAATGCTCGGATGATTGTAAGCCCGGTTGTTCCTGTGGAAAGTATTTTGAAATCTGGAATGATGTTTTTATGCAGTACAATAAAACCGCAGACGGAAAGTTTGAAAAACTATCCAGACCATGTATAGACACAGGTATGGGAATTGAAAGAACGGTTGCGATTTTATCAGGCAAAAAGAGCGTATATGAGATAGATACGTTTACAACCATTATAAAAAAGATAAACGAACTGTCAGGAAAAACATATGGTGAAGATGAAAAAACGGATATTTCCATTCGTATAATAGCGGATCATGTAAGAACAAGCGTGTTTATCCTTGGGGATCAAAACGGCATTGCTCCGTCTAACATAGGTCAGGGCTATATTTTGCGCCGTCTTATAAGGAGAGCAGTAAGGCATGCTAAAAAAATAGGAATAGAAAACGTATGCTTTTTAAATGAAATTGCAAACGTGGTCATTGAACTATACAAAGAGCCATATCCGGAACTTGAACAGAACAAGGACTTTGTATTTAAAAACCTTGAAGAAGAGGGAAATAAGTTTTTGGAAACTCTTGTTAAAGGTGAGAAGGAATTTGAAAAATTACTGCCTAACCTTTTGAAGGGAAACTCAAAAACCATACCGGGACGCATTGCGTTTAAGCTTTATGACACATATGAATTTCCTTTAGAGCTGACTGTTGAACTCGCCCGCGAAAACGGTTTGAGCGTGGATGAAAACGGATTTAATGAAGCCTTTAAAAAACATCAGGAAACTTCAAGAACGGCAACAGCAGGCGTATTTAAGGGCGGTCTTATGGATCACAGCGAAAAAACCACAGCCCTACATACCGCAACACATCTTCTTCATGCAGCCCTTGCTAAGGTTTTAAAAACTTCCGTAAAACAGCTTGGTTCAAATATTACCGCAGAGCGTTTAAGATTTGACTTTAACCACGATGCTCCTCTTACACCTGATGAACTTAAACAAGTTGAAGATATGGTCAACGAGCAGATTAAAAGGGATTTGCCTGTTACAATAGATGTAATGACGTTAGAAAAAGCAAAACAAAGTGGAGCTATAGCCGATTTTGAAGCAAAATACGGTGAAGAGGTTAAAGTATATACAATCGGAGATTTTTCCAAGGAAGTCTGCGGAGGACCACATGTTACGCATCTCGGCGATATGGGACACTTTAAAATCGTTAAAGAACAGTCCTCTTCACGTGGCGTAAGAAGAATCAAGGCAATCCTTGAATAATTACAACATAACGTTTGAAATATAACGTTTGTTATTCTAATTGAATGTGGAGGAAGATATGAGCAGTGAAAACGAAAAATCAATAGGGCTTTTAAAAGAGCTTGAGGATAAACACGGTGGTAAAATTACGGACCGCACCTTTGCTATCTGGGCATATCTTCCTTGTGAAAGAGAATACTCAAACGGAATGTTCTTATATAGAATAGGCGATGTATTTCACTATGAGGATTTTGATAAGGGAGATATGAACATTCTGGGTTTTGTGATTAAACGCAAAAAGGACAAGCCGTATGTAAAAACGGAAGGTTCTTTTGTGATTTCCGAGGTTGTAAGTGTTTTTAAGGTTACAAAAAGTGCAGCAAGAAATTACTATCTTAAAAAAAGAAGCAACGAATTTTATTCCATAAAAAAGGCGGGTATGCTCTCAAGGTTTTTCAAAGAATGTGTATATGCCGTTAAATTACAAAACGGCGATATACTTTTCTTCCAAATGATGGACAACATTATCGTAAAATAGGTGCTGCCTGTTTTGCCAGTGCCAAGAGTTTAAAACTGCTTCTCTGAATAGTATAAATTTGACAAAAGCATATTATTAATATTTAATAAAATATAATACTAATAAATATAAAAATATGGGGTAATTCGCAATGACTTCAACGCGAGTTAAGATCAAAGCGGTAATGTTGTTCGCCGTACTGACAGCAGTATCATGTGTTCAGCAGCTGCCTAAGGTCAACGTAAATTTAAAAACTTACAATTATGTAGAGGACTCATGGGAAGAGCTGCCATCGGATATCAACTCAAAGGAGTATCTTTACGGGCAGTCCTTCAGTGCTACGGTAGATAGTGATTTCTTTTTTAAAGAGCGTGGCCTTGTGGATGAAGATAGGCCTGAATTGGGTAACTATATTGACAGATATTCGTTTGATGGTAAAACATGGTCTATTTCTCCTGTTCTTGGTAAACAAGAACCGTTTATAGGTAAGCTTACAAACGAAACAACTACGCTTTATGCATCCTATACAAAGCAAACCATTCCCGAAAAGGATTTTGAATACTCTTGGATTCTGGTTGACAGGGCATCCTTTATAACAGGCGTTCCGAATGCGGACTTTGGTTTTTCCGATTCGGATAAAAGTGAAAATGCGGAGCTTACTCTGCTTGATAACAAGTCCGTTATGCAAGACGGAGTTCTCTATCGCGTAGAAAGCAGTGAAGTCGCAGGAGGATTTACAAACACTTATTATCCTATCTATACGGGACAAACAAAAAAAGTAACGGCTCCCGTTAATCTTACTCGACACGGATATAAGTTTGCAGGATGGAGCAAAAGCGCCTCTTCAAATTCAGTCGTATATCCGCCTCAGGCGACTTTTGAACTCTCAGCATCGGATGCGTATTTAAAGGGAAGCACAGAGAAAGTAACTATTCTGTATGCTGTTTGGGAAATAGATTCTGCGAATAAGTATTATGCCCTTACCGATTTAACTCGTGGCGGAGATTTAAGTTTCCCGGTTTATTATGATATTCGTGATGAGGAAAACCCATCCCTTTACAAAAACTATCCGTACTATAACGAGATATTGTTGCCAAGTAAGGATTATACCGTTCCTCTTTCAGTTTACTCAGGAGCAGACAAAAGAAAACTATATAAGTTCGACTATGATTTTGCTATTGCCGAATTACCCCTTAGCGCAAATATTCTGAATGAATTGAACAAGTGGAATGATAAATACAACTACGGATACAGTTTGCCATCTCCGTTTGATGGAGGAATTTCAGCATCGCAGCTATCAGAAATACCATCAAGTACTGAAGCGGAACAAATCGCTTTATGGGACGATAAAAAACAAGATGTTAACAAGGTGTTTTTCGGATCTCAAAAATCAGGTTCGGATTATATATCAAAGCCGGGAAGTGTAAGTTCAAGGCAATCTACAAATCGTACGGATATGGTTGTAGGCGTATCCCTTGCGCAGGCTATTGTAATATGCAATGCGCTTACGGAATATTACAACAGAAATAGCGACAGCCAATTTATCAACCTGCTGACTCCGGCATACACCAATACAATAGGCGGAAAGACGATTAAAACAATTACGGAAGCTGTAAAACTCATAGAAGAAAAAGGACCATACGAACCTCTTCACAATATGATAAACGGTCAAATGCCCACAGGCTTCAGGCTTCCTACCAATGCAGAATGGGAATTTGCCGCATCGGTTATTCCGCAAAACGATTGGTCAAACGAAGATGTTTGTTCCTCATATCAGGTAGGTGAAAACGAGAACGACAGATATAAAGGCTCATCCTTCCCTCAGTTCCAAAAATTAGATCAACCCTCAGGTGTTGCAATATCTCTATCACCTGTGCAAAATGTTGATTTGTTGAAAAAGTTCTGCTTTTATAGTGGAAATATTTCATCATCCGCGGGTTTTTCTGTTTCAGAAACATTAGACGGAACTAAAGCGCATATTCTTACTACAAATTCAAATAAAGCCAACGTTAAAGCAATGAGTGGTAATATTTATGAATGGACAGGCGATGTAAGCGGTGAAAAATCAGACGAGAATCCTCTGTTAAGTTTATTCTATAGAAGGGGAGGAAGTTATAACGGCGAAGAAAAGGATATGTCTATAGGGCGCATCAGCGGTAAGAGTACTTATAAGGATCATGCCAAATTATATGATACCGGTTTTAGAACGGTTAGAACGGTAACAAGCAGCAGGTAGTATATGAAGAAGATATATAAAATAAATTGCTTTGCACTCATATCAATAATATTATTGTGCTTATCTATAAGTTGCAAAAATGAAATTAAGGTTGAAAAGGGCATTCAAGTAGGATCAGTTACATACAGCATTCGTCCTCTCGTGGGTGATGATTACAACATGCAAAATCCGATTGTAACTCTCATTCCAAAAAACACCGATAATGTATCAGGTGTTCCTTATGATAAACCCTACAGAAAAGGCTTTGACTTTGTTTCCTATTCGGACGGGCTGAATACATATAAACCCGGCGATGTTTTTACTGAAAGGACCAAAAAGGACCAGAATGAAAACGTTGATCTTACATTGACATTTAAGCCTTCGGAATCACAGTATTTCACAAGAAAATCAATGTTTATTCTTTCTGAGAGTGATGTAAAAAACACTTCTCTTAAAACACATGCTCAAAAGGAAGAGGGTGGTTTACCAGGCGATCCGATTAACATTGAATTTGTAACGTTCCCCGGCGGATATTCCTTGCCTGTTCCTAACACAGAGGGAGTCAAAACTCCTTATGATGTAAACAGTTCAGATTATTCAAATTATATTGCGGGTTTAAACAAAGGCGTTAATTCAGGGGATACCCTGTCATGGGTTATAGAAGACTTTGCTATTTCTGCAACCGAAGTTCCATCTGCTTTATTCAAGGCTGTTTTGGATTGGAACGACAGGGAGCAAAAAGGATATGAGTTTGGCTTTGAAAGACAAATCAGCTCTTTAAGCAGCATAGATGATAATTCATATCCGTATTATGGAGCATATTACAAGGGCGGCAAGTATTATAACAGAAAATCGGCATATGATCCTGTTTGTTTTGTTCCATATGACAGCGCTATTGTTTTCTGCAATGCTCTTACAGAGTGGTATAACGAAAAATACGGCGCTTCCTTAAGTGTAGCTTATACAATAGACGGCAGACCAACGGGAACTCCGATAAAAAGCGTTAATTTTCATTCAGAATATATAATGTATATCGGTACTCTTTCATCTGTGGATAACGTGGTTGATAAAAATGAGTATTTGCCGGAAAATGCTAATTTTATTCCTCATGTGCAGGGGGCAACAGGCTTTAGACTTCCAACATCCGTAGAGTGGACATTTGCAGCTCTTGCCGATCCCAACGGCAAAACGGATTATGCATCATCACACATAGCAGGTTTTATCTATCCTAACCTTATCAAGCATACAAACGTTTCCGGAGCTAAGGGAACTGACGCGAGTGATGATACCGTATATCGCAGTGCAATATCTTCTGAGCATTATGGAGAGACGGCGACAAAAGATGATAACGGAACGCAGAAAGCCGGTTTTAAAACCGTATTTACACCAATAGAAGGAAGAAGATCATCGATTACAAATAATTTAAGCGGACTTTATGATATGAGCGGTAACGTTGCGGAATGGACCGAAAACCTACAGCCGATTACAATGAGTGACGGAAGTAAGGTTCTTTCTCGTACAGTATGGGGAGGGAGTTTTTCTTCAGCCTTTGCCGATAATATACCGTCAAATTTCAAAGCGGAACATATTGTTTTTAAAAACAAAAAAGTCAGCGAAAACATATCGGATATCAATATGGCTAAACCCAATATAGGGCTTAGATTGTGCCGTACCGTAAGCACTGAAAAGCTTAGTACGATATGATATTGAAAAAAAGTATTAAAGTTCTTAAAATTATAGCGTTAATGAGGAAATGTAATGGCAACACCAAAATTTAAAACTTCTAAAAGCAGAGCAGCATCACGCAAAGCTGCAAACATGAAATTAAGAAAGCCATCCCTTAGTAAGTGTGGGAATTGTGGCAATATGGTATTACCTCATCATATATGTCCAGTATGTGGATTTTATGACGGTAAAGAGGCAATAAGCATGGAGGATAAATAGTAATGACAAAAGAAGAAATATTCGAAAAGCTCAAGGGAATAATCGCAGAGCAGCTTGATATTGAAGATCAAAGCACAATCACGCTTGAATCATCATTCCGTAAGGACCTTGGTGCTGACAGCCTTGATACTTATGAGTTGTTATATGCAATTGAAAGCGAAATGAACGCCAAGGTTGAGGACGAAGAGGCAAATCAGTTTACAACAGTAAATGATGTAGTGGAGTTCATTTATAAAGAACAGAACAAGTAATGCAACAAAAAAACAGGCCGATTCTATCGCCTAAACGCCGGGAAAGACTTTGTGCTTTACAAAGGACGCTCGGCGTTTCTTTTTCTGATATTAATTTACTTAACAGGGCATTTATTCACCCTTCATTCACAGGTGAGCATGGCATGGCACACTCAGACTCAAATCAGCGTCTTGAGTTTTTAGGCGATAGTGTTATTTACATAATAGGGGCAACCTATCTTTACTCATCTTACCCCGATGCAAAAGAGGGGGTCCTTACCGAAAAGCGCATAACGCTTATAAGGGAAGAAACCCTTGCAGAACTTGCAAAGAACTATAAATTAGGCAGTTATCTTTTGCTTTCTCACGGTGGAGTTGTTTCCGGTATTGAAAAGGAAAACAGCGTTCTTGCAGATACGTTTGAGGCACTCGTCGGTGCAATTTATTTGGATTGCGGTTTAGAGAGCGCAAGCAATTTTTTTATTAATGCTCTAAAAGAATTCAATTTTATTTAACAATGCTTGCTTTATAAGTATTGCCGTTCAGGCTTTCAAGGCGTACGGAATATATATCCCCCCTTGTGCAGTTCGTACAATCAAATACCACGCTTTCAAGAGTTTCGGTATCAAAGCCGAACCATTCGTTTTTATTGTTCCTTGAAATATGCGAGGCACAGACCTTGCGTATCATTCCGATTCTTCCCTGTTTGATTTTAACCGCATTTGCTCTTTGAAATGCAATTAGCGTTTCAAGCCTTTGTACCTTTTGTTCCTCGGATATTATGCCTGTTGTAATCTCCGCTGCTTTTGTTCCTTCACGTTTGTTCCAGTAATACATAAATGCGTCTATAGGGCCTACTTCTTTTACAAATAACAGAGTGTCGTTAAATTCGCTTTTTGTTTCGCTTGGGAAGCCCACCATCAAATCTAAAGAGAATGTAGCATCAGGAATGGCCTTTTTTATGTTTTCAAATAATAACAGCGCTTGTTCGCGTGTATATTTTCTGTTCATAAGAGAGAGTATTCTGGAATTTCCGCTTTGAATTGGAATATGGAAGTGGTGGCTGAAATACCTTGATGTTTTTAACGTTTGGATTAGCTCTGTATTGAAGTCTTTGGGATGAGGGGATTCAAATCGTATGGACACTATATTTTTTAAGTCAAGCGAATCTATTTTTTTGACAAGATCGTTGAATGTTATTTTCTCATTGTTTTTTTCATATGCATACGAGTTCACGTTTTGACCCAAAAGAGTTACAACGTGAATGTTCATCTTGTCTATATAAAGGATTTCGTCAATTATATCGTCTATACTTCGTGATATTTCCCTGCCTCTTACATATGGCACAATACAATACGAACAAAA
>JAQYLW010000045.1 GCA_028719825.1 Spirochaetales bacterium
CGGTTCTAAACTTAATGAAACCGCAAGAAGCTATAAAACATTGGCGCAAGAAGTTGCAACAATAGACGGTGTAACTTTCATTTGGTTTACTGATGGTTGCGGTTGGAATAGTGCAAAAAACAATCTTGAAGAAACTTTTGATGTGTTGGATACGGTCTATAATATTCAAGATTTGGAAGAAGGCATATTGCAAAATTTAAAATAAAGTATTTGATGAAATTATTTATTGTCATGCCTTATTATTGGGATATTTTTTTACTGAATTGTAAATCAAAACCGGTTTGAGATATCCGATACATACTTGGAGATGGGGGGAGTCGAACCCCTGACCCTTAGATTGCGAACCTAATGCTCTACCAACTGAGCTACATCCCCAAAACAAAGCAACCGTACACTTTAATAAAATGTACAGTTGCTTCGTTGATATATTTTTGCAATATTTTAGTGTTTTGCTTCAAATTCTTTTAAGAATTTAACAAGAGCTTCAACACCTTCTTTTGGCATTGCATTGTAAATAGATGCTCTCAATCCGCCTACGCTCTTATGACCCTTAAGGTTGTCATATCCGGCAGCTTTTGTAGCTTTTACAACTTCAGCATCAAGTTCTGCACTGCCTGTTACAAACGGGATGTTCATAAGTGAGCGATCTTTCTTTTCAACTGTTCCCTTAAACATCTTTGAAGAATCAAGGAAATCATAGAACACCTTTGCCTTATCTGCGTTAATAGCAGCCATCGCTTCAAGACCACCAATAGATTTAAGGTATTTGAACACCTTTCCGCAACAATAGATTGCCCATGTATTAGGTGTATTGTACATGCTACCGTTGTCAGCATGTGTTTTGAACTGAAGATATATTGGAAGATCAGTTAAATCATCTCTGATTAAGTCTTCACGGATTATAACAATTGCCATACCGGCAGGTCCAATGTTCTTTTGTACTCCGCCGTAAATTACGCCGTAATCGGATACATTACATGGCTTTGAAAGGAACATTGATGACTGATCTGAAACAAGGATATGACCTTTTGTGTTAGGCAGTTTGCTCCATGTTGATCCATGAATTGTTTCGTTTTCACAGATATAAACATAATCTGCATCTTCAGGAATGTCCAAATTTGAACAATCAGGAATATATGTATAATTCTTATCTTTAGAAGATGCTGCAACAATTACTTCACCTACTTTTTTTGCTTCTTTAATAGCTTTTGATGACCATGCACCTGTTTCAATATAAACAGCCTTCTTGTTTTTCATAAGGTTCATGGGGATCATTGAGAACTGAAGTGTTGCTCCGCCCTGAATGAACAATACCTTGTAATTATCAGGGATGCCCATAAGATCTCTAAGATCTTTCTCAGCATCATCTATTATCTGCTGATAAACTGCGGATCTGTGGCTCATTTCCATAACACACATTCCGCTTCCTCTGTAGTTCATCATCTCATCTCTAATTTCTTCCAAAACTGGTTCCGGCATCATAGCGGGACCGGCTGAAAAGTTAAAACATCTGTTGTATTTCATACTGTTTTATTCTCCTATCAAATCTTTTTTTCATTTACGAGTTTTGCAATTGTTTCCACAACTTCATCACCAATGCGAAGCATGTTTTCAACAGTATTTGCTCCAACATGTGGTGTAAGAGTTACTTTGTCGTTCTTTAACAATACATAGTCCTGTGCTGGAGGATCGGAAGGATAAACATCCGATGCATACCATGTGATGCTACCATTGTTAAGAGCAGCGTTAACATCGTCTGCATTGATAACGTCTGCACGACATGTATTGATGATAACAGGCTTCTTTGTCATTTTTGAAATAAGAGAAGCATTGACCATTCCTCTTGTTTCATCCGTAAGCGGCGTATGGAGCGTTACATAATCTGCGTTAGCAACAGCTTCTTCAGGTGTCTTTACCATCTTTACGCCTTTTACCATTGTATCAACGATTTCCTGCGTAAGGTATTTATCATAAGCAACAACACTCATTCCAAATGCAATTGCTCTCTCTGCTACCTTTCTTGCAATATTACCCATTCCGATAAATCCTAATGTTTTACCGTAAAGTTCCGTTCTCTTTGTCTTTTTAAGCCACTCGCCGTTTTTCATACCGTTATGATAGAAAACAAGGTGGTTAGGTGCAGATAACATAAGTGCGAAAGTAAGCTCTGCAACTGCAATTGATGAAGCTTTTGGAGTATTGGTGACTATAATACCCTTGCTTTCGGCATATGGTTTGTCTATGTTGTCTATACCGACTCCGCCACGAATGATAAGTTTACATTTTTTTGCACCGTCAATCCACTCTTTGTTGCATTTTGTAGCTGCTCGTACAAGAACAACATCTGCTTCTGCAGTGCGTGACTTATCGTCTGTTACTTCTCCAAATTTTGCAAGCTTTTTTGGCAATTCTGCATCAAAAGCATCAGAAATTAAAATAAGCATGATTTCCCCTCTTTTTTTGTGATACGAGTTTTTTTGCAAAACTCTCTACATTAAAGAGTAAATCATATAATCTTAGATGTCAAACCGAAAATGATAATTGGCACAATCCTCAAAAAGTGCACTAAACATACAAATGATGACCGATTATGACGATGTAGTTTAATTCTTATTATCGTGTTCTGTTTGTTTTATCTCATCCCAAATTGAATCCAATTCGTGAAAGTGTTCTCTGTCAACAGGAATTCCCCTTTCTTTTGCAAGCTTAACAACCTTGTTGAAGCGTGATTCAAATTTGCGGTTTGTTCTGTGAATTGCAATATCCGGATTCACATTCAAGCGAGTACAAAGAGCGATAGATGCAAAAATCAAATCACCACATTCCATTTCCAAGGCATCTTTGCCTTCGTTAAGTGCGGCGTTTTTCACCTCGTTCAACTCTTCTTCCACCTTTGCATACACGCCATCATCATTGTCCCAATCAAAACCAACTTTTCTTACTTTTCTGTGAAGTTCAGCAGCTCTGTCGTATGTATTCATGCTCTTAGGTATGCGTGAGAAAAAATCATTCTCATCTTCAACCTTGCCTTCCTTTTTCTTCACTTCGCGCCAAATTGCCCATACATCTGATTCATCCTGTGCACACTTGTCGCCAAAAACATGAGGGTGGCGTGTATAAATCTTAGAGATTTCGTTGTTCACAACGCTAAGAGGATCTATGCCCCGTTTTTCAAACGCTATATTCATTAAAAACAAAACGCCAAGTAGAACATCGCCAAGCTCTTCGCACTCTTCGTCCTTATCCTTTTTTTCAAGCGCATCCGACAGTTCATACAGTTCGTTCTTTAAATCCTCAAGTATGTTTTCACTTGTTTGTTTTTTGTCCCACGGACATCCGTTTTCAGAACGTAGCAGAGTGATCATTTTCCAGAACTCTTTTATAGCGTTCTCAAAATTGTTGTGCATTACAGGCTTATAATCAATCATTTTGCTTCTTCCTGAGTGGTTTCGTTTTTGAATATCATTGACCTTATTAAATTATAAATTTTTTCGTAGAATTCAGGATTTTCTTTTATATACCTTACCGCTGCATCACGTCCTTGTGCTATCTTTTCGTCCTTATACGAGAACCATGAACCCAATTTTTCTATCACATCGTATTTTACCGCCGCATCCAAAAGCGATGCTGCAGCAGAAAGTCCTTCTCCGAAGTACAAGTCAGTTTCAAATTTTCTAAACGGTGGTGCAACCTTGTTCTTTACGATTTTTATTTTTACCTTGTGCCCTATTGCGTCCTCACTGCTTGTTTTTGAAAGCAGTTCTCCCTTACGAACCTCAATACGCACCGAAGAATAAAACTTAAGAGCATTCCCTCCCGTTGTTGTTTCGGGAGATCCAAACATAACGCCTATTTTCATTCTTATCTGATTTATAAAAATAATTGTTGTGTTTGTTTTTGATAAAAGAGCCGTAAGTTTTCTTAGAGCCTGACTCATAAGACGCGCCTGAAGTCCTACATGCGAATCACCCATCTCGCCGTCAATCTCTGCCTGTGGAGTAAGAGCGGCAACCGAGTCAACAACTATAATGTCAACCGCACCTGATCGGACAAGGCTTTCCGTTACCTCCAATGCCTGTTCGCCCGAATCCGGCTGGCTTACCCATAACTCGTTTATATCAACCCCGACAGAAGATGCATAGGTGGGATCCAATGCGTGTTCTGCATCTATAAATGCCGCAACTCCTCCCCCTTTTTGCGCTTCTGCAATTGCCTGAAGTGCAAGCGTGGTTTTACCCGAGCTTTCCGGACCAAAAATTTCTATTATTCTTCCACACGGATAACCGCCAACTCCAAGCGCTTCATCAAGAAGAATACATCCTGAAGGTATAACTTTAATATTCAGATCGTGTACTCCTTCTCCAAGTTTCATAAGAGCACCCTTACCGAATTGTTTTTCTATCTGAGATCGCGTAACCTCAAGTACTTCTTCTTTACCATCCTTAATTTCCGTGACTTTTTCTTTTGCTTTTGCCATTAACTGCTCCGATTATTTTATATTGTTTTAAATATATATTATAAATGTTCTATTGCATAGAGTATGATATCTTTTGTTGATATTCTCAAGACTTGTTCTGCCTTATATCCTTACATTATTTTTTGTGTTAAAATACATATTAATGCAACAGATAATTTATGATTTTTTTCATAACATTCCTCTTATGTCCGCATTAATCAGTACGATTATCGCACAGATTATTAAGCTTGTAATCAACATTATAGTTTACAAAAAGCTTGATCTGTACCTTATCGTTGCAACCGGCGGAATGCCTTCAAGCCACACGGCATGCGTGGGGGCCTTATGGATGTCGATTGTTTTGATTCATGGCCTTATCAGCACGGAATGTGCAATTGCATCTGTTCTTGCGGGGATTGTGTACAGGGATGCTGTAGGAGTAAGGCGCCAGGCCGGTATACACGCCTCTATTTTAAACAATCTTACAATGCGTGAGAATGACGAGAACGATCCTACCCCTCAACTTTTAAAACCGCTTAAAACGCTTTTGGGACACACTCCTACTCAGGCACTGGTAGGACTTGCCGAGGGCATAGTTGTTGGCCTAATTGTTACTCTGTTTGTTTTTTCTTAAATAATTTCTTTTGTGCTTATTTGCATGTGGTATCATTTAACTATAAGTCTATATTGACTGTGCCTAATGGGCATTGTCAATGAATTCCGGAGGAATCTATGGGAAAAATATTAAAGAAGTACGTTGAAACTTCTCTTATCCTTAGAATTGCTATCGGTCTTGTACTCGGAGCTATTCTTGGAGTGTTTTTTAAGAACCTTGGATTTTTGGTTCTTTTGGGGAATATTTTCATAGGTGCCCTTAAGGCTCTTGCCCCCATTTTGGTGTTTGTACTGATACTTTCATCAATCGCTTCAAGCAAACATATTGAGGGGAAAATAATAAGAGATGTACTTCTGTTGTATATGGCAACTACACTTATAGCATCAATTATTGCAGTAGTTGTTGCCAATGTATTCCCTGTAAAACTGATATTCCCCGGAAGCAGTGCGGATTATTCAGCCGCTCCAAAAGGCATTGGAGAAGTGCTTAGTACTTTTATACTTAATATTTTCACAAATCCGGTTGCATCTCTGGTAAACGGAAACTACATAGCCATACTGTTTTGGGCATGTGTTTTTGGAATCGCACTCAAAATGGCCGGAGATAAAACAAAAGACGTGCTGAAGGATTTATCTAAAGCAGTAAGTAAAACCATAGCTTGGGTTATTCAATTTGCACCGTTTGGAATTCTTGGAATATGTTATAACAACGTAGCAACAAGCGGACTTGCAATATTCAAGAACTACGGTCTTTTAATTGTTGAACTTGTTGTAACAATGATGTTCACATCATGCGTAATCAACCCTATACTTGGCACAATATTGCTAAAACGAAATACATATCCTTTATTGCTGCGCTGCCTTAAAAAATCGGCAATTACCGCTTTCTTTACAAGATCAAGTGCTGCAAATATTCCAATGAATATGGAGCTTTGTAAGGAATTGAATCTTGATGAAGATGTTTATTCCGTAACCATTCCTCTTGGTTCAATAATAAATATGGACGGAGCTGCCGTTGTTATTGCTATAATGACAATATCTGCCGTAAAAACGCTTAATATTCCGGCAAGCTTACCTCTTATGTTTATCCTTTGTATAATAGCAACACTTGCCGCATGCGGAACATCGGGAATTGCAGGCGGATCACTTATGCTTATTCCTATGGCATGTTCAATTTTCGGCATACCGCAGGATATAGCATGGCAGGTTGTTGGAATAGGATTTATGATTGGTGTTATTCAGGATTCGTTTGAAACAGCACTCAACTCTTCCGGAGATGCATTCTTTACGGCTGTTGCGTCGTTCAGAGATTGGCAGAGAACCGGCAAGGGCGATATGATTAAATTCTGATTAATCGTTTTTAGAGTTAAAGACTTAGACGTTTTTATTGGCAAATTCTTTGATTTTGCAAACAAGTTCGTCTAGGTCTTTTTTTTCGGTGCGGGGGTTTAACAGTGTTGTTTTTAACGTTGTTTTGCCCTCCGTTTCTGTTTCACCGATAAAAATCCCACACATATGCATAAGGGCGTGCCTTATGTTCTTGTTTAAATTATTCAAATCGGATGATGAACCGACATATCTGAATATCACTGCAGATATCTCCGGCTTGTTAAACGTTTCAAAATCGCTGTCATTTTTTAGTTTTTCATAAAGATATTCAGCGTTCTCTACGCTTTTTGAAATTATTTCATCAAAGCCTTTTGCCCCGCGTACCATAAATGAAAACAGTACTTTTAACGAATCAAAACGACGAGTTGTTTGCAGTCCTTTTGAAACAAGGTTTTCATATCCCAGTTCCTCTTCTTCTTCACGGTTAAGATAAACTGCCCTAAACGAGAGAGGATCAAGATAGTTTTTGTTTTTTACTATTATCGCAGAACAGCTGATGGGCAATAGGAACATTTTGTGAAAATCTATTGTTATGCTGTCGCTGTATTCTATGCCGCTTATTCTATTTTTATACTTTGACGACATGATTAATGCGCTTCCGTATGCCGCATCGCTATGCATATACATTCCATATTCACTGCATATCTTGTGTATTTCAACAAGAGGATCGATAGAGCCAAAGTCTGTTGTTCCCACGGTTGCCACCACGGCAAACGGAACAAGCCCGTTTTTTATATCAGTTTCAACCTTATTTCTAAGATCATTTATATCCATTCTATAGCAGGAATCGGTTTTTACATGCCTTACCGCATTGTATCCAAGCCCTAATAAATGCGATGCTTTATCAAATGAGAAATGAGAGATCTCCGAAGTGTAACAAACCAGTTTTTTACTCCAATCCCCAAGTGCATTATGTTTTGCATCAAATCCCAGATCGGCAAGCTTTGCATCTCGTGCAAGAAACAAGGCTGTAAGGTTTGATTGTGAGCCGCCTGATGTAATAGCCCCGTCTCCGTTGTTAAAGCCAAAAAGAGAACACAGCTTGTTGATAACATGAATTTCAACGTTTGTAGCAGCAGGCCCCTGATCCCACGAATCCATAGATTGGTTATAAGCGCCTATTATCAGCTCCGATACCACTCCCTCACTTAGCGCAGGGGAATGGAGATGTGCCATATATGTTTTTGATGGCGGAAAAACCATGTATGGTAACACCTTTTCTTTTAACACGTTCAAAGCCTTATCAAAACCCATTCCCTCATCAGGTAGTACGTCTATTGATGTAATCTCTTTTTTTACTTCTTCAGGAAGAGCTCCCTTGTAACATTTTGGAGTATCATATGTCTGTTCAAGAACATCTAACGTCTTTTGTATTTGTTCTTTGAATACTTTTTTATCGCTTCCCTCATCCGTAAAAAAATAATTGCTCATCAATTTGCCTCCGTGATAATTCTTGTTTTTGAAACGTCTATTTTGTCCTTATCAAGTATTAATTCCTTGATGCCTTTTGCCTTTATAACTCCGCTTATTGGATTTTTAACACTGTCTATAACATTGATAACCTCTGCATCGATATCCGTACTGTATTCAAAGGATAAGGTTGTATTTTCCAAGCGACAGCCGACAAGTTTTAAATTGTCGATATAACACAGGCCCTGAAGGCTCTCTATTATGCAATTTTTAAATGTTATGTTTTTTGCGTTCCATGCAAGGTATTCACCAACTATGTACGAATTTTCCACCACAACGTCTTGAGTGTTCCAAAATGCATCCTTTGATAATATGCGTGAATTTTTTACAATAACGTTACAAGCTCCGTCAAAAGCATAATCATCTACTATTTCAATATTGTCGGCAACAATGTTTTTGCACCCCATACCAAAATATCTTCCGTTTGCTTTTACGTTTTTAAGAGTTACGTTTGTGCAGAACCAAAGCGTTTCTTCCGCATTATAAAAGGATACATCCTCCAACAACAAAGAATCACATCTTCTAAATGCTTTAGGCGCCCTTACTGCTAAATTCTTCGCCTTAAGATTATTTGTGTACCATATCCCTGCACGTGCCCCGTCAAGCATATAGCAGTTCTTAAGATCTACATTGTTGCAATACCAAAGCGGATATTTCCACTTAAACGATGTTTCATATAGAACTAAATCGCTGCTTTCCTTTAACGGAGATTCTCCGTTTTGAAATGTACAATATGAAATACTCTTATTGCTGATATTGAATACGGCGCGTTCGCCTTCATAAACGCCGTTTGTAATATTCTCTGATAATTCCGTCATTATTTCCTCTAAAAATATTTGTTACAACTATACTAATTAAAAAAAGCCGTTATTTCAAACGGCTTTTTTTGTTTATCTCCTTACAATGACCACGCCATCATCTTTTATCTCTATTTCATCGTCATCCTTAACATATTGCAAAAATTCATCTCCAAGCTTATCAACAGTCGGCATGCTGTTATCCGTCCATACATCGGCAAGAATTGCCCCTGCAGCTGCAAGAGAGTCTATTGTCTTTGAAAAAAGCAATGCCCCCGGAGCGCAGGAAGTATAAGATGCATTATACAGCACCATACCACCTGTTGTTGATCCTATTGTCTGAGGTAAACACAAGGCTTTACCGACTGTGCTTTTACCATACAATTCCTTGTTGTTCTGATCAGTACAGATGTTTTTTCCTTTTTTACAATTTTTGTAAGAAGCTAATGTATTAAATCCGCTATGTGTTACAAGCGCCTTATATGTTCCGCATCCTTTTATTACCACTCTTCCCTTAAATTCCTTTTCCATTATTTCCTCCCTGTGATAATATCCCTGATTTCCTCATCCGTATAGTAACGTGAAGATGTATATGTTCTTAGCTTATTTGAGTTTGTAATAACTGCTTTCTTTGCACACAAGGGGTTGTTCATATACATAAGCGGACATATGCTCGACAAAATTACACCTGATGCTTTTAGTATTTTCTCCTCTTCAGTACCTTTCAGTTTGTTCTTAACCTGTGGAGAGAGAGTAAATACGGTTGGTATCACAACCTTTTTGTTTCCGCTCTCTTTAAGCCCTTCTTGTATGGCTCTTGCCCAATTAATTGCCTCGGAATACGAAAGGTGCGGACATCCTATAAAGCAAAGCTTGGGTTTTGCATTTTTGTCCTTCCACATAATCGGATATGAATTCTTAATTCTATTAATTTCTTCATCGTCTATAACATAATGCTTTGCGTTGTCCTTTATGAGTTCTTCACCGGATTCCTTTGCTTCAGGAGTAATGCCCTCCACATGATATAACCCAACAGAGCCGTTAGATGCAGATGCTGCTCCGAAGTTTTTAAGATAAGCTATTGTATCGCAGTTATCTAAAGGAGAAAGCCATTTATCCAAACCTTTTACATAAGGTACATCCTCTAATACCTTCATACCTATAGCCGAACCTAAAAGTTGTGGTAACGGAAGCGATGAAGTTTTTAATTCAACAA
>JAQYLW010000046.1 GCA_028719825.1 Spirochaetales bacterium
ACAGATTATGAGTCTGTTGCTCTAACCAACTGAGCTATAGGCCCTTACAACAGTACTCTATAGTATTATATTACACTTTAAATGTCAATTATTGATTTAGGTAGTTTTCTGATTGAATGTGATTGGAATTGAACCTGTTACTTTAATTATGGAGGTGATCGGAATTGAACCTCCTACTTTAAGCTTCGCTATCGCTCGCTGAAAGGTCGTCGTTCCAATTCCTATGGAGATAATCGGAATAGAACCTTGTACTTTAATTATGGAGGTGATCGGAATTGAACCGACGACCTTTTGAATGCCATTCAAACGCTCTAGCCAACTGAGCTACACCCCCAAAAGCAACGATATTATAGTATAGCAACGGAATAAAAATATCAACATCAGGGATTTTTATGGCAAATATACTGATTTACAAATAGAGTATCTGTTGTAATATAATAGACACACGCATTATGGAAAGTAAAATAAACAAAAAACTTGTTATTTCATATTTTGTACTGTTCTTTCTGATACTTGCAGGCGGTATTCAGGATACGTATGCTTACTTCTGCCGTGACGGCGTGTTCGCAAATGCACAAACAGGAAACGTTGTTTTGTTCAGCGTTAATTTTTTCCGTGGGGATTTTGCCTTCAGCCTTAGGTACCTCATAACAATAGTTGGGTTTGTTATCGGAATAGGGGTGTCAAGAACTATACAGATGATAGTTCAAAAGTACAACGTAAAGCATTGGCGTGTTCCTATTATTTCTATAGAGGTTATAATTCTTTTCATAGTAGGCTTTATCAGCTTTGAACACAATATGATTGCAACCTCGCTTGTGTCGTTTGTTTCTGCTATGCAGGTTCATACGTTTAAAAGCATTAACGGGCATGTGTTTGGAAGCACAATGTGTATCGGTAATCTGCTTCGTGCTTCAGAAAACTTTACAACGTTTATTCAATCAAAGAAAAAAAGCGATTTGCTCAGATCCCTGTTTTATTGGTCTGTTATAATTACTTTTGGACTTGGGGCAGGGATTGGATATATTATCTCTGAATTTATGGGTCTTAAAACCATTTGGATATCCTCGCTTTTTATCCTAATAAGCGGCATACTTTCAATAATAAACTATTCCGAATAATCAGTTTTGTTATCAAGGGCTGTGTAGAACCGTGCAACCTGCGAATCCACTGTTATATCAGAGTGCCTTATAGGACGTGAAAGGCCAAGCCCTTGTAAGGTTCTGCATCTTGAAAGGGCAAGATAAATGCTGTGGGGCGGAATAAAAGACGATGAAAGATCCAGATAGGCATAGTCCAAGGTAAGCCCCTGTGCCTTATGAATGGTTGAGGCAAACGCCGGTTTTGCCGCTATTTGATTATAAGTTCCCGTTTCAAATATTTTTACCTCATTCTTCTTTTGGTCATACTCAATCCTAAAATCACTCCATGTATCCCTTTCAACCTTAATGGTTTTTTCGTTTCGGTCTTTTATGTATAAACAGTCCTCTTCAACGGACACAACTATGCCAAGCATTCCGTTCTGATACCCGTTTTCGCTGTTGTTATGGGTACACATAATCTGCTGTCCCTCGTATATGCGAATTACATCCTCAACTTCTTTTTTTAAGCTGCCTTCACTCTGCGATTTATAATCCATATACTTTGCGTTCTTAAATGACTTGTTGTATTCGTTGTTTATCCTGTTCACTATGCTGTTTACCGATGAAAGATACAACATGTTGGGGTGTTCTGAATAAAATTCTCTTTTGGATATAACCCTTGAGTTTATTAAATCCAGATCCTCGTCTGTTTGTTTTCCCAGTCGAATGCGCTTTAGAATAGAAATAAATTCCTGCTGCTCCTGACGGTATATTTTGTTTAACATAATGATTTTAGGAGAGATTGTTTTGTATGCCTTGCTGTTTAAAAACAAAGGGAGATCATGTTCATTTTGGATATAATTCTGTGCTATGTAATAATCGCGTGTTATAGTGTCTGTAAGATTGACAACAGGAGGCAGCTGAGCAATATCCCCAAACATTATTATCTTGCCCGTAAACCTTACATTTGTAAGTATCCACCACATATGATCAAAAAGAGAGGGCGAAAACATGGAAACTTCATCTATAAGGAGATAGTCAAGATTTTTAATAAGATTTTGTCTTTCCTTTGGCATGTGTAAAACTTTCTCAAACAACGGCTGCGGAGGGAGTAAAAACAACGAATGTATAGTTTTTGCATAAACGCCTTTTTCGGTTAACAAGCTTGCGGCAACGCCTGTTGGACATATAACGGCAACATTCATTTTTTGACTCGTAAGATATTTGTAATAATGCTCTAAGATAATGCTTTTACCGCATCCGCCACCGCCTGTAATAAACAGATTCGGGCATAGGGGGTCCTCTATCATCTCATAGGCTTGTTTAAAAACAGCATCGCTTAAATCAATGTTTGTTATGGATAATTCGCACTCTGACTTTATTTTGTTCTTTCTTTTTTTGCTGTCTTTCCCCGCATTTTTACCGTTGTTTTTCAAAAATAACATATTACTATCCTAACAACTATGGCGGGATTTTTAAACCATCGGGGGGTTGATCTAAAATTGACATTAGGACTTAATTGAACTATTATAATTTTAGGTAAAAAATAATAGAGGAGGTCAGAAAAATGGCACGCAAAATTACAGATAAATGCGTTGCATGCGGAACATGCCAGGCTTCATGTCCTGTTAATTGCATATCAGAAGGAGATATTTACAAAATAGATCCTCAGCAGTGTATTGACTGCGGAACATGCGAAAGCGCATGTCCTGTAGGAGCAATAATTCAGGAGTAATTAATAATAAGGCAGTCTTTTGACTGCCTTGTTTTATTTATTGCAAAAACGTTTTAAAATAATGGCATGATTGATTTTTCGTGTATCAAAAATGCCTTTGATAAAGCGCATTATATTCCTTTTACGACAAATGAAGGGAACATAGTAAGCTCTCTTACCGAATACGCTTTTAAAAGTATCAATTTCTGTTTTCAAAATAGCCATATAGAGCATCTTAAAAACATACAGCATAATTCGTCAGACGAAAGGGATCGCCTTGTTGCCTCAATTATGCTTGAAAACGCACGTGTTGCTTCAAACAATGTGTTGCCCTTGTGCCAGGACACGGGAGTTGCTTCGGTGTATGCCTTTATAGGAACAGAAAGCCCATTTTTAAAACAGCTTGGCAGCTTTACCGCCGATATTAACGAGGGCGTTAAAAATGCCTATATAAAAAACAATCTCCGTTTTTCAATAAACAGACCGCTTTCATTTACAGAGGAAACGGATACTAAAAATAACACCCCGGCTGATATAAACGTGTATTTGCAGGATACGGATAAAAAGAATTCGTACATTCTTTTTTCAGCAAAGGGCGGCGGTTCTTCCAACAAAACGTATTTTGCAGTTAAAAACAAATCATTTTTAAACGACAATAGTATTAAAGACTTTATAACAGAGCGTATTCAGGCTGTAGGTACAAGCGCATGTCCTCCGTATAAAACAGCGTTTGTAGTAGGAGGTCTTAGCCCCGAGGATAACCTTCTGTGGGCAAAGCTTGCAACGTGTATTGATATTCAGAGCAACATAAATGTCATAAGATGCCCGGAGTATGAAAAATACGTTACGGATATTGCAAACGGCTCTAAAAGAGGGCAGTTTAATGCTTCTACCCTTGTAAACGATTCGGTTGTACTGCGCTTACCCCGTCATGGAGCAAGTGTTTTTGTATCCTTTGCTCTATCTTGCTCCGCATCGAGGGGAACACGCGTAAAAATAACCGAGGATGGAATATTTACGGAATCGCTTGCTTTTAACATAGACGATCAACAATGCACTCCGCTTGATGATGCTTTGAGTTCGTTACCGCATTTTGATGTTTCTCCTTCGTTAAGCGAACAGCTTAAGAAACTTCCAAAAGACACGCTGTTTACTCTTTCGGGCCCCCTTACAGTTGCGCGTGACAAGGTGCATTTTGAACTGAAAAAACATAATAGGATTCCCTCGTATATGATTGACAATCCTGTGTTTTACGCAGGTCCTACAGAAACTCCTGCCTGCTGTGTATCAGGCTCTATAGGCCCTACAACCTCATCAAGAATGGATGAAGGATCTATTTTCCTTTTGCGCTCGGGTGCCTCAAAGGTCATGATAGGAAAGGGCGAAAGAAGCAAGGAATTCTTTGATGAATGCAAAAAGTACGGCGGTGTATATGTAAAAGCGCTTGGCGGCGTTGCCGCATTTACCGCTTTTCATTGTGTAAAGGACTCAAATGTTGTTGATTACAAGGAATTCGGAATGGAAAGCGTAAGGGTAATAAACGTT
>JAQYLW010000047.1 GCA_028719825.1 Spirochaetales bacterium
TTCGGCAGTTTCTTATGAAACAAAAAAGCACCGTCCTCAAACGGTGCTTTTATTTTTAATTTTTCGGCTTTTTCAACACACAATCGGAATGAGAGGACTCGAACCTCCGTTATCCTGCTCCCAAAGCAGGCGCCATAGCCGCTAGGCGACATTCCGATATAAACCATCTAATTATATTTATAAAAAATTATAATTGTCAATCTCTATTTGAGGCTTACGGACACAGAGATCTGATTATCCGTAAATTCATATCCCACGCAGAGTGCAAACTCTATTATATCAGAGGCAACTATCAATGCCCCTTCTACGCCTACATTAACGGGCTGTAAAGATGAAAAAATAGGCACGGATACAGCATCGTATGCATCGCCTGATTTGTTAATTTCATCATGCTGCCCTACTGCAACGCGAAATGAAAAGGCAGGATTAATAGGCGCTCTATGTTCAAAAAACGGAACAACTAAGGCAAGGGATGCAATATAAAAGTCGTGAACCTTGCTCCCCGTGCCAAAACCCGGCATTCCGCTTGTTCCGCCATACTCAAAGAATCCGTCTGTAATATCATAAGCACGGCGAGAAACCCCACACTCTGCACTCATGCTCAATGTAAGATGACTCAAAATCTGATAAACACCAAGTGCTTTGAGCTTTACCGAGTAAGGTATGTGTATAGTGCTAATATCTCCCGAACTCTTTACGGAGACTATGGGCGGATCTATCCCTACAAACCCTTTTAAACTTATATGATATCCTGATAAATAATGAATACGAGTATCCTGTATTGTACCTAAAATTAAAGAAAGCGATGCGTTTGGTAAAAGCGACATACTGCGTTTTGAGGAATTGATGTCCCCCTTACCAAAATATATGTAAGTCAGCCCCAGCGTTATATCAAGTGTATTGATTTTATGAAAGTATCCGAATGACAAGCCCGTATCCACTCCGTAGTTTTGGGCAGTGAACAGATTTGATATTGCCGTTATGGAAGAAGGGCTATTTGCAAAAAACCTTAAAAATGGAATTGCAAATCCAACAAAACGTCGATTCAAATTGAAAAGGTGTGAGTATGAAAGAGTAAATGAGGTGTTTTCAAACAACGATGAGGATAAAAATGACAGCGAAATGGAATCCAGATTTTTTTTATTCGATAAAAGATAGCTGTACTTTATCGATATTCCTATGGGAAGATTGAATGTGGCTTTGTTATTGTTTTGATTGTTTATTTTTACGAGTGATGAAAATTCGGCATTTAATCCCAATAACAACTGATGTGGCTTGAATATAGGAAAGTCGTAGTGCAAATTCATAACACATCCGTTTTCTGTTTCATCAAGCGTATAGTAAAATGTGGATGCGTTATAAAAATCAGCAACCATTTTGATATATTTGCTTAAAGCTTCAAGGTTGGACTTTGTCAGTCTTTTACCGATAATCCAATCAAATTCGCCAACAATGGATTTTGCCACACCCGTTCTATATCTCTCGTTCCCCTTTGACACAACTGCACTAATCAGCGGAGGGGTTATATCAAAATACATACCTTCTCTTTTGTATTCAACAATATCGCTCTTATCAAAACTATTACTTAGGCGTTCAAATTCATTGCCATATTGTTCTGCACTGCTATGAGCAAAGTCTATAATGTCATAAACATCATTAAAACTCATTATACTCCATGCGGTAGTATCGTAAAAAATAGATATATCCGACATCTGCCTTATGTATGAGGGGCTGTATAACGATGCATCTGAAATAGAAGATACCTGGTTCAGTATATCGTTCATTGAACTCTCGTTATTGCGAAGCCTTGCTTCCAGATCGCTTCCATTGGATTTTTTGATAACGGCGTTTGTGCAGTCGGATGAGATTATAATGTCCGGGTGGAATTCATCTATTGCTATATCAACAGGCATATTATTGTTCACTCCACCGTCAACAAGGAACTTACCCTCTCTTTCAAATATGGGGAAAGCCATGGGGATTCCCATACTTGCCCTTATTGCAGTAACAAGGTCGCCACTTTTCAGAACCTCGGTTTTGCCGTTTACAACATTGACTGCCACTGCACGAAAAGAAAGCGGAAGTTCATCAAAGCTATGCGTGGTTTTTGATAATGCAAGTAATTCATCCAATATACATAGAATTTTTATGTCGTTTACTACTCCTGTTGTTCCTATGTTTCCGTCTGAGTCCGCCGACAATGAAATAAAACTGTTAAAATTATCATTTTCCTTTTTAACGGGAAAGCCTTTTGACAGATTTAAGTTAAAAACGGCATCGGGGATATTGTGTTCGCCTATGGCTTTCTCTATATCATATGAACTGTACCCTGCGGCGAACAAGCCACCTATAATGGCACCCATTGATGTTCCCACTACATAATCTACGGGAATCCCGTATTTTTCTATCATCCTAAGGGTTGCAATGTGAACATAACCTCTTGCCCCACCACCCGAAAGCACAAGGGCAACACTCGGACGGGAGAAAGCTAAAAGAGGAATAAAACAAAAGATTAATGATATGAGAATTCTTTTTTTCATAACGCCTACCACAGTTCTATATTAACGGATACTCTCTTTTCTATAAACTCATATCCTACACCAACGATAAGGTCTATAAAAGGTGTATGGTAACCAAAATATGCCCCTACTCCTATATTCATTCCGTTCATACTTGAAAACGGAACGAAATTTCCTTCAAAAACATTATATGGCTCGTTGTTCTTATCAGAATATGCATTAATGGAATATTTGTCATATCCGCCAATCGCTGCACGCATAATAAACATGGGATAAAATGCTTTTTGTGTTGTAAAGGGAATTAAAAAGTTTATTCCGATATTGTAATAATCAAAAACAATATCCGCAATTGAAAAGCCCGGCATCCCCTTTACACCGCCATACATATAATATGAATTGAACAGATCACCTGCTTTTCGTGATACTCCGCTTTCTGCATTTATCATTATTGATAAACGGGGCAAAAGCTGTATTGTACCGTCGGTTCTTATAAGAAACGAATAGGGATATATGGTTGATGAAATATAATTGCCATTTAACAGTTCCTTTCCAAAATCAAATCCGCCCGAGAGCGACACCTGCACCCTGTAGCCTGTGGATGTAGAAAGGCTGTGGTATTCTTTTCTTCCGAACACAAGGTTAAGCGACAGATTAAGACCAAGCGCATTTCGCCTTGTACTCATGGACAATGACTCGTGCATATAGCCAAAATACATATAGTCAAGCGAAAGTGATATTCTCAAATTACTTAAAAGGCTGTAGTATCCTGCATTTACAGAGGTGCTTATTCCATAATCATAGCCTGAAAACCATGATGTATTGGTTAAAATCCTGTTTGGTGCGGCGATACCGGCATACAGATCGATTGAAGGATTTAGATACCAGGTATAGGAATTACCGGGGTTGAAAATATATTCATAGTCCACTGACAACTTGTTATCCTTTAACAACATACCCGATTGAAAGCGCACGCCTAAATTGTTAAGTGACGTATAAGGAGAAAGAACAGCCCTGTATGATAAATCAATGTTCGGATTAAAAGAAAATCCAAATTCGGTTGTATCATAACTGCTGCCCGGAATATTTTTGTAATTCACCATATTAAGCGAGGTTTTTATATCCACATCAAGAAGCAGATTGTTTTTTCTTATCGGATACAGCCTGTATTTTATCTCAAGCTTGTTGCTGCCATCCTGCTGTTTTTCGAGAATATAATATATATATGCCATTCTGAAAAACATCTCGGCATCTTTAATTTTTACCTCAAGTTTATCTATATTCGCCCTATCTAAAGTAGAATTCTCAAATTCTTTAAAAGCATTATATAGTTCGCGATTCAAACCACTTCTATAGCTTTCATCCCCTACTATTTCAACCGTGCTTACTTTGGGGAACGGCAAAGAAGAATAATAGCTTTCCTCTTTTAAATTCACATTTTCCATAGCTCGGTTTGAACTTGCTATTTGCTCTGCAAGCGTCTTGAATTTATCCTCTAAAAGCATTGCCGTTGTTCTGGATGAAGAGAGTATTTTTTCAAACGAAGAAAAGGATGAAGTGCTAAATGGAGATGTATCATATTCAACATGAAGATCTACACTGTCCCTTATGTGTTGCTGCTTCTCCTCGGTTATCACTCCTCCCAATGCCACGGAATGTGAAACAACATCAACTATCCCTATTGTACCATCGTCCAATTTTGTAAGAATATCGCTGCCTTTTGCTTTGCGAAAGCGAACACCAGTACAATCCGAAACTATTATTATATCGGGGTTAAATTCATCTTGCGCAATTTGAAGGGGTATGTTTTCCTTAACCCCTCCATCTACAAGATATCTGTCTTTTACTTTAAATACCGGAAATGCAATAGGGATACTCATGCTTGCCCTCATTGCCTCTACAATTGAACCGTCCTTAAGCGGAACAACATCCCCTGAATAAAAATCAACGGCAACTGCTCTGAACGATTTTTTAAACTCGTCAAAATTGTTGATGTTGCCTTGCTTTACGGTAAGTGATGATAGGATGTTTAGAATGTCCGTATCGTTTACAATACCGGTAAGAGAGGTAATGCCGTTTGAATCCATTCCTATGGAGAAGTTTTTCCTTACATCCGAACTTAACATCGCCGGCACAACAGAAGCGGTATCAAAATTGAATACCGAATTTTCCACATCACTTGAACGGACTACATCTATCATGTCAGAGGAGCTGTATCCCATGGAATAAAGCCCACCTACAAGCGCGCCCATTGATGTTCCTACTACATAATCCACGGGAATCCCGTATTTTTCTATCATCTCAATAGTTGCAATATGAACATATCCCTTTGCTCCCCCTCCCGAAAGCACAAGAGCAACACGGGGATGACCCGCAAAAATTGGTAAGCAAAACAAAAACAGCATAAACGATATAAAGAATTTTTTCACGCTTCACACTCCTTTAATAATTGTCCTATTATAGCTTTGTTTCCGTTAATAAAGGATTGGGCATCCGTGAGGGATTTCCCCTGTTTTTGTAGTTCCGTTACGTATAAAAAACCACCGTTCACGGCTATTTGCAAAGCATCGTTTTTTTTGTATCCTACAACTAAACCGTTTTCGTAGGAATGAACTGCTTTTTCAAACCGTGCTTTTTGAAGAATGAGTATTTGGTCGTTAAAGCTGCATCTCATACGCGGATACTCGCTGTATGCTTTTATCTTACGCTCTATATTCTCTCCGTATTCTGAGAACGATATTTTCCCTTCTGATTTTGAAATAAGACCTGTGTATGTTGGCTCTCCGATTTGAGGCGAAAAGATAATTTTGGGATAGATTTCAAAAAAGCCATTCACAACACTAACTGCAGAGCGCGATGCCTTTTCAAAAAGCGTGTGGTAATCGTCACATGGCTCTATAGATATGTTTTGGCTTGAAACTATATCCCCTTCATCCATCTTAAGAGAAATGGTCTGCATAACAACCCCGGTAGTTTTATCACCGTTAAGCAAGGCAGCCTGCAAAGGAGAAGGCCCCCTGTATTTTGGAAGCAAGGAAGGATGAATATTAAAACATCCTTTTGGAAAAATTGACAGAAATTTTGGTCCGAATATCCTTGAAAACGAAAAGGATATTAGCATATCGTATCCCGAACAAAGGATTTCTTCCCTTTCCTTTTTCATAAGATGATCTATACAATGGATTTTTTTATTGTTTTGTTCAGCCCAAAGGGCAATTGGATTTATTCTTTTTTTACGTCCGCTCTCCGTTGTTCTTATAGTAAGGACTGCTTCTGGATTTAGTGCATTCAACACGGGTAGAGCAATAGAATCGTTTGAAGCAAACAGAATTTTTAAATCACCCGTGCGCATTTATCTTCTTTAACAAATGTTTGTTCTTTTTCCTGAATTCACGAACGGAGTCCTGCATCTCTTCATCGCTAAGACGTGATATGAACAGCCTCCCGTTCAGATGATCGTTTTCGTGTTGAATTACTCGTGCAAGAAGTCCCGATGCACGGATAATTTCGCTTTTACCGTTATGCTTTTTGTAAGAAATCTCTACGGTAGAGGGCCTATATATTGTTCTGAACACTCCGGGTACGGAAAGGCACCCCTCCTCATAAGGAACGCTGTCGTCACTTGTTGCTATAATCTCAGGATTTATAAAGGCAAGGCGTTCGCCGTTTTGGCGTGTATCTACAACAAAAATACGCTTGTTTATTCCAACCTGAGGAGCTGCAAGTCCCACCCCGTTGTTAGCATCCATCACTTCAAACAACTCCTCTATAAGCTTCTCAACAGAGGAATCAAAAACGGTTACGGGATCTACGGTTTTATTTAAAAAAGGATTTCCGCAATACAACATGCTAAGCATAGGATTATTATACTTTTAATTGCACCGTTTTACAAATGCTTATATAATTCGTCTATGAATTTTATAGAATTTCTAAAGAGATTTTTTTGGGGTAATAAGCTAAGTCAAAAAGCCCTACCCGAAATTGTTGAAAAGGCAGCATTACCTCCTGTTAAAAAAGATGTATGGGTTCTGTCGATTGACGGGGGCGGAATAAGGGGAATTATACCCTCATTTGTAATAGAGAAGCTTGAAGAAACGCTTGAAAAAAAGGGAGGAGAGGCAAATATCGCCTCTTATTTTGATTTGATTGCAGGAACATCTACGGGTGCTCTTATAGCACTTGCACTTGCTAAAAAAAATCCGCTGAAGGCAAGTGAAATAACAGAGCTGTACCTGCACAAGAACAACATTTTTTTCCCGCCTGCAAAGGGGTTCCTCGAAAGGCTGTTGAAAGAAAAATATTCAACAACACCAATAGAGGAATATCTTGACGAAATGTATAAGAACGATACATTTGAAAGCCTTACAACAGATACTCTGATACTAAGCTATGATATAGAAAATGCAAACGTATTCCCAATGTCTAAAACGATCACACCTGATTTTCCTTTAAAGTCTGCGCTAAGGGCAACAACGGCAGCTCCGACATTTTACAAGCCCATGCACATAAATTACAAAGAAAAGGATTATTCTCTTATCGATGGCGGAGTTTATGCGAACAACCCTGTTATATGGGCGTATAGCGAGGCTAAAAAGCTGTTTAAAGATACAGGTAAGATACACATATTATCTCTTGGGAATTTTAGAAAAAAACCGGTTTTCAACACAGATTCGGGCTCCTTTTCGTGGCTTGACATAACAAAGGGAAATCTGCCGATTTATTCGCTTTACCACACGGCAGGACAGGATAGCGCCGAATACTTGGCAAAAAGCATAAAGGACCTTGACTACATCCGTATAGAGTATTCCTCAAACAAGGAAGAAGCCATTAAAATGGACGACACCTCTGCCTTTACACTCAACAGACTGTCTGTTATGGGAAAAACGGTTATTGAAGAAAATAATAAGCTCATCGACAACATAGCCGACAAGCTTATTACACATAAAAAATCAAAACTTAAATTCAGTTGAAATACTTTTTGAATTTATCAGACAAATAGGGTAAAACGGTGACGCTTTGTACGCCGTGCCCTATATTGGTGTATCCTGCCTCATCAGTTTTCTTCAAAGCAAGGTATACGGTTTCACCTGCGATAGTTGCAGCTTCTTTTATGGGAACGTTGTGTAGTAATGAACCTAAAAGCACACTTGCATATAAATCGCCTGTTCCATAGTAGAGTTTGTCGTATTTGTTGTGGCTTACAAGTGAACACTCGTTTTTATCAGCATATACAATATGACATTTACTGCTATCTGCATCGCTTAAATTAATACTTGTAATGAAGACTGTTTTTGGTCCAAGCGCTAAAAGAGCTTTTGCCATGCTATAAGCCTCTGCTACAGTATATGATTCCTGCTGAGGCAAATCCAAAAGAAAGGCAGCTTCTGTTTGGTTTGGAGTGATAACGTCAGCAACGCTCACAAGGCGTTTCATTCCGGGTATTTGCGCATCCTGTAACGGTCCGTATGTTTTACCGTTATCCCCAAGCACCGGATCTATTACCACAAATGACTCTCTGTGTTTTTTAACAAAATCCGTGATAAGATCAACCTGTTTTACATCACCTAAAAAGCCCGAATATATGGAATCCCACTTTAAATTCTCCCTATTCCAGTGATCAAATGTTGCCTTCATCAGATCGGTTGAAGATGTGATATAAAAGTCTCCGTATCCATGAACCTCGGTTGAAAGCAGACAGCTTGGAACAGGTGCACATTCTATTCCCATTGCCTCCAACACCGGAAAGGCAACCGCAAGACCAACCTTTGTGTAACAGCAGAAACTCTGTATAGAAGCACAAGTTTTTAACATTTTCCCTCCTTTTTTAGCAAGAATGAACTATACTATTTTTCGTATTTTTTAAATATGATTGTGGAATTATGTCCGCCAAAACCAAAACTGTTGCTCAAAGCGTAATTAACCGGGCAGTATTCGCCTTTTTCAAACATATAGTTTAAATCCAGTTCTTCATCAAATACCTTGTGATTAATGGTTCTGTGAACAAAACCATCTTTGATACTCAAAACGCTTACAACGCCCTCAACTGCTCCGGCCCCTCCCATAAGATGGCCTATCATGGATTTTGTTGAGTTTATTCTAAGTTTTTTTGCATGGTCTTTAAAAACATCCTTTATGGCGTTTGTTTCGTACAAGTCATTGTATTTTGTAGATGTTCCGTGTGCATTTATATAGTCTATTTTGTCGGGAGTAATGTCTGCATCCCTAAGGGCAAGCCTCATGGATTCTGCTGCGCACGATGCATCCGGACGCGGGGCTGTAATGTGGTAGGCATCAGAGGTTGCACCGTAGCCTACAATTTCGGCATATATTTTTGCTCCACGTTTAAGAGCGTGCTGCTCCTCTTCAAGAATGAGAGCACCGCCTCCCTCTCCCATAACAAATCCGCTTCTTTCTTTATCAAAAGGTATTGAAGCCCTGTTTGGATCGGATGATGTTGTTATTGCTCCAAGTGCTCCAAAACCCACAGTACCTATAAGGGTGTGAGGTGCTTCGCATCCTCCTACTACCATAACATCGGCATCGTTATATTGAATGCTCCTGAATCCCTCACCTATTGAATACGTACCTGTTGCACAGGCTACTGCTATATTTATATTTTTTCCCTTTATTCCATGAGCAATGGCAATGTTGCCTGCAGCCATATTTGTCAACAATAAAGGAATGAGCAAGGGTTCTACAGCGCGTGGTCCCCTTTCGTATAATGAGATAACGTTTTTAACGATAATTTGAATACTGCCTACTCCACAGCCATATGATACGCCAACCCTGTACGGATCTTCTTTTGACATATCAAGACAGCTGTCCTTTATTGCCTCGCCTCCTGAAATCAGAGCAAACTGTGTGTAGCGCTCAAGCCTGCGTGCCGATTTAGGATCAAGATAGTCCTTTGGATCGAAGTTTTTAACTTCGGCATTAAGATTAACTTTAATATCGCCCTTATCAAAAAGAGTTATGGGACCTATGCCGTTTGTTTCGTTTTTAACAGCATTCCAGAATGTATCTATTCCAATACCTATGGGACTTACAACACCCAGCCCAGTTACTACAACTTTTCTTCT
>JAQYLW010000048.1 GCA_028719825.1 Spirochaetales bacterium
CGAGAACTGTGCAAAGTATTTGCACAAAGGTGATGCAGTTCGTGTTATGGGACGCCTTAAAGAAGATAAGTGGGAAAGCGAAAACGGACAAAAGCATTCGCGCCTCAGCGTGTATGCCGAGAGGGTTGATTTTCTTAGTAAAAAGAAAAGAGACGAGGTTGTAAGCATAGATGTAGAAAACGGCTCTACTTCGGTTTCTACAACCGAATTATAAAATGCCTTTAAAAAAAGCGGTACGTCAAGTACCGCTTTTTTTATATAACAACTATTTAGAATGCTCTGTTAATGAATGTTATTCTTAAAGCTTACCCGAAGTATTTTTTATAAAGCCTGTTGACCACTTCTTTTTCATTGTCATCAGACTTTAATGCATATTGTTCAAGCACGGTATTGTTTCCAAGAACATATACTGTTTTGTCTTTAACCGACACGGCAAGCGGATTGACACTTTTGTGCTTATTCGCATTAACTATAAAAGTTCCCTTGTCCGATGGGGAATTTGTGTTTTTTATGTTGATAACTATTTTATCTTTAACAGGGGCAACAGCATCGTGATGAAACACTTCGGCTCCGCAAGAAGCGAGCAATTCAAGTTCGTCATACGACAGCTCATCTATGATTTTCGGGTTGTCAACAATGCGTGGATTTGCAGCCATAACCCCCGACACGTCGCTCCAGTTTTCATAAAGATCGGCATTTACTCCTTTTGCAACAATAGCACCCGTTATATCGCTTCCTCCGCGTGAAAACGTTTTGACCTTGTTGTCGTTTCCTTTTCCGTAAAATCCCGGAATTACATATCTTTGATCGTTCTTTATCACTTCGTTAATTAAGGAGTATGTTTCATCATCAATCATGCCGTTGTCGTTTATGCGTACAAAATCATAAGAATCAACAAAATTCCATCCTATGAACGATGAAAACACCAAAGCGCTGCAGTATTCACCTCTTGATGCGGCAAAGTCTTTTGATGAGAGTATTTCTTTTTTGTTCACTATAAGGTAATCTGATGCGGTATGGTTTAGGTTCAAATCACGCTCTAAGGAAAAGAATCTTGTAACGACCTTGTTCCAGGCGTTATCGTCTTTTAGCGATGCATAAAGCAAATCCGTTATTTTTTCATCGTCGGCCGACCTTTTGCCGGGTGCCGATACAACAACGAATTTTCTGTCCGTGTTGTCATCCAAAATAGCGCGAATCTTTTTCATCTGACCTGAGGAAGCCAAGCTTGTTCCTCCAAATTTGCATACTATTGTTTTCATAGCTATGATAATATACAAATGCGGAATTTTTGTATATTATAAGATAGTATAAATGAGATATTTTTACTTGTAGGATACAAGCGAAATTATCACAAGGAGACCACATGAGCGCAAGAAAGATTTTATGCGGTTTAGTTATAATTTTAAGTTTGTTATTTGTTTCGTGTGCAAGTCAGCCACAATTGAGATTTACAATTTACGAACCCTCCGAAATAGATATGTCGTCATATCGCAATATCGCTGTTCCATCAACAAAGAAATACTCAGGCTTTGTATATCCGTTTGTACAGTATATTCCGTTCTCACACGGCACTTGGAGCGATTATAACTTTTATATGTATCCGTATAACAACTATTCACAGCCTCTTAGTGAAAGCGTAGCAGCCTATGCTAATGAAAAGCTTATTTCATCATTGCAGAACACAAACTATTTTAATTCGATAATAACAGGGCCCATGGCAGATAATGCTTATTATACCTTGGGTTATAAACCGTCAAGCGACAGTCCGTATTCAAATATTGATGCATTTATAACAAGTGAGATTTCGGATATGACATGTTATGAATATCTTGAACCTCATCCTGTTTATAAATACGTAACGTACAAGGACAAAGACGGCAAAGAACAAAAGCGCCGTGTGTTGGATTACTATGACTTTACCCTTCATCAAAGTGTGACTATTGCCGTAACATACAGGGTTATGGATGCAAAAACCGGGTTAGTAATAGGCACTAGGACAATAAAGGACAAAAGGTCCACATCAAAATACATATCGCGCTACACGCTATATGCCCCCTCATTCTATCCTTATTATCAGGGCATGCTCGATGGAATAAGCGCATCGGTATTAAAGTCATTAGCTCCGCATAAAAGGGTAATAGTAGAAACTCTTATGCCAAATAATCCGGCCGTTAAAGAAGCAGAAGATGCATGGAAGATGGTTGAAGAGGGCAATATAGTTCTTGCCACAGAAAAATTCAAAAGCGTATGGGAGAACATGCAACACGTTCCTTCTGCTTACAATCTTGCTATTATCTACTATTCGTTAGGCAAATATGAAGAGTCAATTTCACTTCTAAAAACGCTTTATGAAACAACCGGCAACAAGGATATAGGACAAAAGCTTATAGACGTACAGACTTCTTCTAATTTGGAAGAAAGGGCAAAACGGCAGTTATAGAGTGAAAAAAACTCTGTATGTTGCAGTTTTATTGTTCGCACTCGGCAATTCGCTTTATGCCTTTGTGGGAAATCCGTGGATGGTGGATACACTTTCAAACCCCGCAAAGCTGTTTTTCAGTGGCAATTCCGTCTTTATAGGAGAGGTGAATTTTAAGGATAACGCCGGAGAAAAGGACAATCCTAATACCATTATGCAAAACCCATCATTAAATATGGAGGTCAGCATCTTGGGGAATATTGCGGGATTAAACCTTGGCTTTACCTCACAAATGGTTCATACAAACACAAAGGGCAATTATATGGCATATATGTCACGCCATATGAATATTATGTTCGCCTATGGATACAAGTATTTTTCAATAGGTGTTAACCTGTTTTTGTCCGACCTGCGCTACAGAACGGCTGTGTTTAACAATTCCATTCCCATATTGTCTTTTTTTGCCGAGGGACTGTTTAAAGAATATGTGGATATGCCCGGCAGCGTGAATACTAATTTAGGGCTCAGTCTGATAGTGACTGACGGGGAGTATTTTGGCTTCGGGGCGTATGTGCCGGAGTTCTTCTTGTTCAATTCTTCCAATTCGGTGTTTGATTCCGAAAAGCTTTATAAGAGCATTAATTTTGGCATTAGCTTCCGCTCGCCCAGATACGATAGCAATGACGATTTAATTCCTTTTTTAGCTACGGTAAATATTGATACTTTAAGAATACTTGACAGCAACAAAACGGTAACGGTCGGAGTGGATTTATCTTTGATTTTGTCACCGGATATGTATATTTCATTTAGGAACATACTTGACTTCTATATATTCCAATCCGAAGCTTTCACGTTCACGAACGATAGGTATTTTTTGCATACCATGTCTGTGTTCTTTGATTCAACAAGGTTTAGGGGAGAGGTCGGTGTTGATCTTTCTCCGTCAGTCTATCGCGGTGAGTCAAAGAATGTGCCTTTTTTCTTTAGCTTCAGATTTATTCTTTAATCAAGCTCGTTTGCTTTAATGTATATTGTTTCTCTGTTTTCAACGGCTTCTTCTATGATTTTATCCAGTTCAAGCGACTCAAAGCTTTTTGTAAGCTTATCCCTGTTCGGTTTTGTTTTAGGATGCTTAGGGGAGAATAAAACGCAGCAGTCGGCAAACGGGAGTATTGAGGTTTCATAAGTTCCGATTTGTTTTGCCCTGTCTATGATCTCTTGTTTTTCAAGTCCGATTAACGGTCTGAATATATTGATGTCAGTAAATGAAGATGTAAAATTAATTGCTTCCTGCGTTTGAGAGGCAACCTGTGAAAGGGCTTCTCCCGTTATAATGCACGTTGCTCTGCGCTTTCTTGCAAGCAAGTCTGCTGCTTTTATCATTGCAGCACGGAGCATAAGGGTTTTTTCGTTTTCATAGCCGTTTTTTGCAATTTGAATCTCAAGGTCTGTAAAACTCACTATATGCAGTACGGTACCCTGAAGATAAGGGGCTATGGTTTTTGCAAGGGTTATTACTTTCTCCTTAGCCTTGTCGGTTGTGTAAGGATATGCATGGAAATATAACAGTTCTTCCTTCATGCCCCGTCGTGCCATAAGATATGACGAAACAGGGGAATCAATGCCGCCGGAAAGAAGGGATATACCCTTTCCGGATGTGCCTACGGGCAAACCACGGCTGCCCTTTTTGGATGACGAATAAATGTATATTTCGCTTCTTACCTCTATGTAAATTATTCTTTGCGGATCCCTAAGGGATACCTTTGCGCTTTGGTATTTGTCTAAAACTACCCCTCCAGCAATACATGCTATCTGATAGCTTGAAAGCGGAAAGCTTTTATCCTCACGTCGTACTTCTGCCTTAAATGTTGTATTATCATAAGAAGTGTTTTGAATTTCTTCGCTAATTGCGTTTATCAATGCTTCTTCGGTTTTTTCTTTGCATATTCTGCATTCTGCATATCCGTCTATTCCAAACGTGGTGGAAAGAACTTTTTCTATTCTTTGTTTGTCGTCATCTTCCGTGCTTAAAAAAAGCCGGCCTTTTTGGCTTTTAACATCAGCTCTGAGAGGAAGTAATTTTTCTTTTATGTTGTTTATAAGCCGCGCCTGAAATGACTTTCGGTTCAGCCCTTTTAAAGATATTTCGCCAAGTTTTATAAGGTATTTTGTCATATTCTTGAATTATAGGACATTATAGGCTGTGTATCAAATAAAAAGGATAGACCCCTGTTAAAGTTGAAAAAAACATTCTATGTGATTATTATTAAATACGTTCAATCATACAAAACAACTTTTTAAGGAGATTATATGGCAAAACAATTAAAATTTGGCGAAGATGCAAGAGCATCTTTAGTTAAAGGTATTGAAAAAATTTCGGATGCCGTTGCATCCACACTCGGGCCTAAGGGAAGGACTGTATTACTTGATAAAAAATACGGCGCTCCTACAATTACAAAAGATGGTGTGTCAGTTGCACGTGATATAGAACTTGAAGATCCGTTTGAAAATATGGGTGCCCAGCTTTTAAGAGAAGTTGCTTCAAAAACAAACGACATAGCAGGGGACGGAACCACAACAGCAACTGTTCTTGCTCGTTCAATTGTTAAGGAAGGCCTTAAAGGAGTTGCTGCAGGCATCAATCCTATGGGACTCAGACGCGGTATGGACAAGGCTGTTCAGGATGCCATTGCAGAGCTTAAAAAAGTATCTAAATCCGTAAAAGGTAAAGAGGATATAGCACAGGTTGCTTCTATTTCTGCAAACAACGATCGTACAATCGGTGATGAAATAGCAGGAGCTATGGAAAAGGTCGGTAAGGACGGTGTTATTACAATCGAAGAGAGTAAAACAATAAATACTACTACTGACTTTGTAGAGGGAATGCAGTTTGACAGAGGTTACCTTTCTGCATATTTCTGCACAAATACCGAGAATATGACAGCTGTTCTTAATAATCCCTATATTCTTATTTACGACAAAAAGATTTCAAATATGAAAGAACTGTTGCCGTTGCTTGAAAAAGTTGCAGGCAGCAACAAGCCGCTTCTTATTATCGCAGAAGATGTTGATGGCGAAGCCCTTGCAACTCTTGTTGTAAACGCAGTTCGCGGTGTTCTTCAGGTTGTTGCCGTTAAGGCTCCGGGCTTTGGCGACAGACGTAAGGCCATGCTTGAGGATATTGCTGTTCTTACAGGCGGTAAGGTTATTGCCGAAGAACTTGGTATGACGCTTGAAAATGCAGATCTTTCAATGCTTGGTAAGGCAAAGAACGTAAAAGTTGAAAAGGAAAATACAACCATCATCAACGGAGAAGGCAAGAGTTCCGACATTAAAGATCGTGTTGCACAGATCAGAAAACAGATTGAAGCATCAACAAGCGACTATGACAAGGAAAAACTTCAGGAACGCCTTGCAAAACTTTCGGGCGGTGTTGCCGTAATCAACGTTGGCGCTGCAACAGAAACCGAACTTAAAGAAAAGAAGGCTCGTGTTGAAGATGCACTTAATGCAACGCGCGCAGCTATTGAAGAAGGAGTAATCCCCGGTGGCGGAGTTGCTTTCTGTCAGGCAACAAAAACACTTGAAAAGAAGGACCTCAGCTCACTTTCCGATGACGAAAAGGCAGGTTACAGAATCATAGTTCGTGCAATCAGCGAACCGATTAAGAAGATTGCATCAAATGCAGGAATAGACGGAAGCGTAGTTGCAGACAGATGTAAGAACGAAAAGGCCGGTGTCGGATTTGATGCTTCATCAATGCAGTGGGGTGATATGGTAAAACTCGGTATCATAGATCCGTTAAAGGTTGCACGTATTGCGCTTGAAAAAGCAGCAAGTATTGCAGAGCTTATCATATCATCAGAATGTGCAGTAACTGACATACCTGCCCCGGAGCCTGCTCAGCCAATGGGTAACCCCGGAATGGGCGGAATGATGTGATATTAAGGGTGGTTTAAAACACTTTACAACCTTATTTTATTATTGTATTATTATAAATAGATTATCTTCCGGGTGCGTTTCTTGTGCCCCGGTGATAAAAAAAGGAGGGCATAATGCCTAAGATGAAAACAAGAAAAGCAGCCGCAAAGCGCTATAGAGTAAGCGCAAACGGAAAGGTTCGCTTTAAGAAGCAGGGGCTCAGACATATCCTGACCAAAAAGAGCAGATCTCGCAAAAGAAACTTGAAAAAGCCATGCTACATGCACGAAGCAGAAGCTAAGAAAGTTGAAACAATGATGCCATATGCATTTAAATAGGAGATTAAGATATGTCAAGAGCAATTGATGGAACAAAAAGAAAGGACAGACGTAAGAAGGTTCTTGATCAGGCTAAGGGTTATAGGGGCAGAAGGAGTACTAATAACAGAATAGCACGTGCTGCCGTTATGAAAGCCGGTGTGTATGCATACAGAGATAGGCGAGCACGCAAACGCGATATGCGTTCACTCTGGATAGTCAGAATCAATGCGGCTGTTCGTGAAGAAGGAATGACGTATTCACAGTTTATGAACGGTCTTCATAAGGCTAATATTACATTGTCAAGATTGGCAATTTCCAATATGGCTATTGAAGATAAAGCTGCCTTCAAGGCACTTATAGAACAGGCTCGTGCCGCTTTAAATTAAGAGGTACGAAAAGGAGAGTAGAGTATGTCGGTACTGTCAACAATGTCAGTAACAGATGCTGAATTAGCGGCGCGCAGATTGCAGATTGTTACAAATCTGCTTGAAAAAACTAAAAGAGAGAAAGCAGCTTTGAGCGATCAGGTTTTATTGCTTCAAAGAACAAATAATGAATTGTCTCAGTACGCTGCCACTTTTAAGGTTGATGAAAAGGCCGAATCCGATCAGATTCTAAAGGCGCAGCAGGAAGCAGTTTCGTCAGACTTCAGTGTTGCTAACTTAGATGACCTTGTAATGGCAGAGGATTTTGCTAATTCAGGGATTGGTAACGTAATGGTTGATATGCCATCACTTGATGACATTGGCAACTTCTAATTACGCTGTGCATACATACGCTATGATTAATTGATATTCAAAAGCAACTTGTTAATTACAGGTTGCTTTTTTTATAAAGCATGAATGTTTTAAATACAAAAGGGAGGAGATATGAAAAAAATTATTAAATCAGTATTGATTTCATTAGCAGCATCTTTATTGATTATTTCATGTTCATCCGAAAATTCAGTAGGATCTGTGGTGAACAATCTTAGAGTTGTAAATAACACAATTCAGGATACAGGAATAATCTACGGAGTAACGGAGGGAACAAATCCTCTTCCGTATGCTGAAAAAGTTAAAACCAAGGATGCAGTTTTACCGGATGGCTCATTTGACTTGTATATCGTTCATACAAACGATGTGCACGGACGACTGGAAAAAGAAGATAAGGTTATAGGTTATTCCACGCTGTCGGCATTCTTGAATTTATTAAGAAATAAGTCAAATGGAAACGTATTGGCTCTTGAAGCCGGGGATTTCTCACACGGGACCAATATAGCTAATTTCTTTAAGGGTGAAACCGTATACAACCTTTTAGGATATATGGGATATGATGCTTTCACGCTTGGAAACCATGAGTTTAACTACGGCTTAAAACAGCTTAATACAAACTTGCTTATAGGGATAGCCCGTGATACGGTTCCTCTTTCAAACAACATAAAAATTGGCGGGAAACGCGTATTGCCACCCTATAGAATTTTCAATTTCAACGGATATAAGGTAGGCGTTATCGGAATTACAACACCTTCTACAAAAAATCAGGCAAATCCACTGTATGTAGAAAATATTGATTTTGAAACAAATTTACTTTCGGACCTTCAGTTAACAGTTGATGAAGTTAAAAAAGAAGCCGACTTTGTTATAGTGTTAGGCCACATCGGTCTGGAGGCAGTTGACGAAAACGGAACAACAAGTGCAACCATTGTACGTGATGTTAAGGGAATTGATCTGTTCATTGACGGACACAGCCATACACGCTTAATTGATCCTTTGTATGAGGGTACAACGCCTATCGTACAAACAGGTGAGTACCTTGGCAACATCGGTGTTGAGGTTATGCATATAACACCGGATAAGAAGGTTGCAACGTTTGATTACTATCTTGTATCCAAGGCAGATTTTGATAATCCTATGGATTCATCATTCCTTTCAAGTTTAGGAATATCCTCACCTATTGAAGATCAGGCAGTAACGGATTATATAGCACAGAAAAAAGCAGCTCTTGATGAGATTTACACACAAGAAGTCGCAAGATTAGAGGAAAAATATGATTCTGCTCGTGCTATAGTCCGTGCAGAACAATGCCCGCTTGGTAAGCTTGTAGCGGATGCGCTGACAGATTCCGTAGGTGCTGATTTTGCTATTCTTAATGGTGGATCATTTAGAGCGGATTTGGGACCCGGAGTTGTAACAATAGGAAATGTAAATGCTACACTTCCGTTTACAAACCTGGTAGTTCTGTCCGAGATTTCCGGAGAGGGTATATACAAGGCTTTAGAGAATGGATATTCAAAGTATCCTGAGCTTGCCGGAGGCTTCCCACAAACTAACCTTTTGCTTGATGTTGACACAGGTGCTAATCCGGGCGAAAGAATAAAGGGCGTGAAACTCCCCTCAGGTGAAGAGATCAATAGAGACGGAACAATGTATAAGGTTGCTACAAATGACTTCCTTGTAGCAGGCGGAGACGGATATACTCAGTTCGGCAAAGTGCTCAGATATGCAGGTCAGCTGAACGAAGTGCTTATTTCTTATCTTTCTGCAAAGTATCCGTTATAAGGATATATCTAAAAAAGTGGAGCATCTGCTCCACTTTTTTTATTTAAAATATGTAAATTTTTTTTAATACTTTAAACTGTTTTAGTGAATGTATTTATTATTAGGGTTGTTTACAACGTTATAATAATACATAATATATTAATAGGTGTATTAAATGTCCAAAGTAAAGATTTTTTCCATATATTACTCAAAACAAAATCTGTTTCACGGCAAAGCTATTAAAACGGATATAATTGAACCGATCCAAACCGGCAAGGCAGCCACAGGATGGGACTTAGGTATACTTTCGGATGATACAGGCGACAACATCTCTTCAAAAAATCCATATTACGGAGAACTAACATGTTGGTATTGGGTGTGGAAAAACTGGTTGCCGCAGCATCCCGAATGTGAGTATATCGGTTTTACGCAGTACAGAAGAATGTTGCAACTTGGCGAGGATAGGAAAAGATCAGTTGCCGGAGGATATTTGAAGTCTGTTTATAAACATACATTTAAAAAAATATGTAATTCATATACGGAAGATAAAGTACTGCAGTTGATGTATAAATATGATTGCATTATACCATATCAATGGCATGCCTTTGATGCAAGCCCTTATAAAAGATTCAGTATATTGGAGAACAGGACAATATATAATGTTATTCGGAAAATTCTCATTGGGGATGCTACTGGGGAATATGGCAAAAACTTTGATAAATGCATGAAACAAAACGAGGGACACTATAAGCCGGCATTTATTATGAATATAAACGTGTTTAATGAATTTATGGAGTGGGTATTTAATATATGCAGTAAAATTACAGAAGAATTAATGAACATGAGAATTGCAATGTATCCCAGAATTTATGCTTATTGTATAGAGTATTTTATGAATTATTGGATATATACCAAACAATACAACAGTGATGTAATGATTCAAAAAACTTTTTTGTATGAAGCACGGTATTATAAAAAAATGTTTAAAGACCATATTAATTACAAACGAAAAACAAAAAAAATAGAAAAAAACTTATTAAAAGAATTAATGGATGTTTAATGTAGTTATTTAAAACATGCTATATAATTTATAGTATTATATATTATCATGTAATAAAAACACATAGGAGAGTATATGGAAAATAATAACGAGAATGAACAACAGCAAAAAAACATTGCTGTACAA
>JAQYLW010000049.1 GCA_028719825.1 Spirochaetales bacterium
CGATCAGGAAAGTGAATTCACCTTCCAAGGGTACAAGGGAGCAGACAATGTATATTATATTGATGCTATAGGAAACATAGTTCCCGGCAAAGTAATAACAAACGACAGTGTGGTAGCCAGGGCTGTATGGAATGAAGGTAAGAAAGCGAAATTGCCGCTTTTAACCTCACCGGGGTTTGTATTTAAGGGATGGACTAGAGTTAAGGATGATGCGAGTACGCTTATTCCTTCATCCGCAAACATGGAGCTTGAATACACACCGCTTAGTAACGGAGAAAGGCTGTATGCACTTTGGGAGCGTGAAAGCAGTTACAAGCTAAAGCTTGATCTGGATTTAATAGCGGATAGCGGCATTGAATACTATACAAAAGCTATATATTACTACAAAGGGGACGGATGGTATGTTGATGAAAACGGAACCATAAAGGCAAACAGCATAGAGATCCCCACAAGGAAGTACAGGGTAGAATTTGAGCCTAATCTGCAAAACGCATCAAAGCCGCCACGCATGGAAACGAGTTTTGAATTTAAGGGATACGGAGAATACATAACTCCCTCGGGCGAAGTAAACAGCCGGTCAAGCATAGCAAGTGATGTTGAAAACTTGCAGGCAGGATGGTCGGACAAGCCTGCTTTTATGACACTGCCCATACCCGAACTCGCAAGCTCGGCAGACGGAACCTACGAATTTGTAGGATGGAGCACATCGCCTGTTAAGGGTGAAGGGCGACTGATAGCAAAAGAAGATGCAGAGTTCAGTGCATACTATCCATCATCTTCTATAACAACCTTATACGGTCAATGGCAGTATAACGGGGCCTATGTGCTCACCTTGGATAACGACGGGGCGACAAACACTGATCTTGATACTGCAATCTACTACAGGCCATCTGGCGAAAGTGGAGAGGGGTGGTATTCCTCAGGGGAAGCAGGATCAACGCTCATAGACGAGATAAAACTTCCCAAAAAAGAATGGAGAGTGAATTTTATAACTACGGGGCCTGACGGAATAGAACACGGAAATATAGAACCGATTCTGTCTAAGTGGGAATTTTTAGGATATAAAGACGGCAATGCCGAGTACATTCTTTCAAACGGTAAAATAGCCCCCTCATCTTCCATAAATCAGAATAAAACGGTTAAGGCACTGTGGGGAAATCAGAGCGCAATTGACATATCAAGGACAAACCTGCATCCTTCGGATAGGCCTGATAAATATTACTTTAACGGCTGGGCACTTGATGGGGATGATAATAATATTGTATTGCCCGCAAGCTTCAAGCCTGAAAGAGATAATGTAACTCTTAAAGCGGTGTGGACGGACGAGCAGACTTACGAGGTAGTTCTTAACAATGACGGGGCTACAAGTGAGGGAACATCAAGGGTATATTACAAGCCTAACGATAAGAAATGGCATCCCGAATCGGATACGCAGACTGCAATAACAAGTATAACCGTACCACAGAAGGAATGGACAATAATACAGGGTTCAAACAAAGACGGAGTTGAGAATGCAGAGAGCATAGTGTACAAGTTTAACTTTGAGGGATACTTCCTTGGAGATGAAATGTACATAGATTCCGTTGGTAGCTTTACCGGTAAGGTACCCACAGGGGATGCATCTCAGAGTGTAGAACTTACAGCACGCTGGACAAGCAGCGGAAGTGTTGAACTATCATCGCTTACTAAGAAAGGATACACCTTCCTTGGATGGTCTTATGAGAGCACATCATCAGATAGGATGATAGACAATCCGTATGTGCCGAACAAGGATTATGTTGTCGGAAAGAACATAAACCTTTACGGTGTATGGAAAGAGAACGACATATATACGTTGCGTTTAAATTCTCAAGGGGCAACAAGCGAAGGTACTAAGGAGATATATTACAGAGTGGGAGACGGATGGTACAAGGATATAAACTGTACTGTAAGCATAAAGAATGTACCGTATCTTCCCGAAAAGAAGTACTATGTATCGTACGAGCCCATGTTGCAGGGAATAGAAAGGCCGAGTGCTTCAGAATCATTGTTTACATTTAACGGATATAACGGCTATGTACTCTCCGGTGGAGCGATAATAGAGGGTTCATCGCTTACTGCGGATTCCGAAGCTGATGCTCAGTGGGTTAATCAGGGATATGTAACCCTGCCTAACTTAGAAAATAACAATACAAAATATACATTTATCGGCTGGTGTGAACAGAACCCGTATGAAGTAGATCCGGAACCCGTAACAAATCCTGTAATGGCAGCAGGTTATCAATACAAGCCCGGCAGTGCAGACACTCGTCTTTACGGATACTGGAAGGATAATAACATCTATGCTTTGAATCTGGATGATAATGGGGCTACGGGATATGCTGATACAAAGGCTTTATATTATAGGGTAAGCGACGGCAAGTGGTATAAAACAGCTGATGCAACAGGAGCGCCTGTAACGTCAATAAATCCTCCTACTAAAAGAATTACAATAACATTTAACCCATCGGCACCCGATGGCAGTGTAACAGGTTCGTTGAATAACGTATTCAGGCAATGGGAGTTCCTGGGATACGAGGACTATATAGATGAAAACGGCAATATCAAGCAAGGTGCGGCTATTAACTCGGATCGCACGGTAAGGGCGGTATGGGGAGCTCAAAAAGGATATGATCTTGATGGTGATGAGGGTGGATTGTTGCCGACTAATGTTACACGTTCCGGCTTCACATTTGAGGGTTGGACAGAGAATAAAGACGCTCAGGAGACTGTAATAGTTGTAAACCCGTATTATCCGTCAACCGAAAGCAAAAATATAGATATAAGAGACGGAGTGATAACGCTATATGCCGTATGGCGTGATGAAAGTGTAATACCGCTTATGCTTGACAACAATGGTGCAACAAGTGCTAGTGCATCAGCGGTGTATTACAAGGTAAGCAGCGGTAAGTGGTATTCAACAGGAAATAATCCTGAGGATAAGCATATAATTACCGGAATAGAAATACCCAAAAAAGAATGGAAAGTGAATTTTATAGTAAGTTCAAAAATAGAGAACACTCCTGTAGGACTTACATCAAGAAGCGCATTTAGAGGCTATGTACCTAAAAATGGTACTAGCGCCAGTCCCTATATTGACAGCAATGGAATAATACAGCTTAAGCAAATAAATCAATATACAACAGCAATAGCAGAATGGGATGAACCCACGTCTGTATCATTGCCGACAGGATATACTTATCCCGGATGGACATTCATGGGATGGAGTACAACCAATGGAGCTTCTACCGCTGATTACGATCCCGGTGCGACTATAAAGGTTCAAAATAATACCGTGCTGTATGACGTGTGGGTGGAAAACAACAAATATACTCTTACATTAATGTCTGATAATACTGAATTTTTAAAGATTTATTATCGTGAAGGTGATGCATGGTATAGCGATTTGGCAGCGACCAAAAAAATCACTAACATAACAATTCCAAAGAAACATTATGTTGTAAAGTTTGATAATAACGGAGGGGAAGGAGAAAACAACCTACCGGATTTAACATCCTCGTTAGAATTTGGAGGCTTTGGCAAGTATATTAATAAAAATGGAGTGATAGTGCTTGGTACCCAAATAGTTGAAGACACAATAGCGTATGCAGACTGGGGTTCTCCTGCACCAATAACCTTGCCGAGTTTATCAAGTGTAAAGAAACCTGATCATGAATGTGTAGGATGGAAAGCTGCTGATGACGAAACGATATATACAAAAACGTTTACTCCCCAAAAGGATACTGTCCTATATGCTCAATGGGTATCAACAAAGGCTATTAAAGTAACGTTTGTAGTAAACGGAGCTACATACAGTGAATATAACCGTATTTATTTGCGAGAAGCAGATGAGAAGTGGTATAGCAGTAGTACATCTTTAACAAGCATTCAAACCATAGTCCCACCTAAAAAATCATATAATGTAAAATTTGTTACAAATCTTCCGAGTATTACATTTGAAGATGTACCTTTTGAATTTGACTTCGGAGGATATTATTCAGATACTGATTTTAAAACTCAAAAAATAGATGCTAATGGAAATATAAGTCCTGATTTCCGTCCGACTGCCGATACGCTGTTATATGCTCAGTGGACGCCAAAAAAAGATGCAATTGATCTTACAGGATACAATAATGATATGATGGCAGCTGCCATAGATACAGAAAAACCAAAGCAATTCTTTGCCGGATGGAGTCTGTATTCTAACGGTGATAAGGCAACAGTTCTCTCAACTAAAGACGAACCGTCTGAGAGTGAAATATCTGCTACTAATCCTGCCGGGCTTCCTGTGAAAGTTACAAGTTATACACCTACAACAAATATAACCCTGTATGCTGTTCTGATTAACACAGAAACATACACTATAACAATGCATGAGAACACAGAGTGGATCACTAATCCTGAAAACGGAAATGTTCAGAAAATATACTACAAACATTATGCTAACAAATGGTACGTTCAAAATCCGGACACAAGCACTCCAGAAGATCAAAGAGGCGCTGCTCTTGAAAAAGCATTGCAATACCCGACTGAAACAATTGATGCTCTGATTAAGCAAGGCGGATACATTCTTAAAGAGCTTGTTCCGGTATTTACGATGCCTTCAAAATCGGCCACTATTAGATTTAACGATGCATGGCCAAGCATTGCAGGAACACTGGCTTACAATAGTGTTGATGTTCCTGGATATTGGTATAACCAAGGAGGCACTGATCTTGGAGAAGGTTGGAACCATGAATATACATGGAATCTAAAAGCATCCGGTTATTATACAATCGGAGCAAATCCTGTTCAGTTTGTAAATTCACAAGGTATAATGGATATGGACACAGCCTCTGCAATACAGGGCGATGTGACACTTGTTGTTCTTTGGGAAACACCCTCAGATACATGGAACAAGATGCCATACATTAGTATAGAAGAAGGTGCAAAAAGGACCGATACTGGCGAAGAATTCAGATACATTGCGTTAGGTTGGGGAACAGAGCCGCCTACAGACGACGTCCCATACTCCAATATAGGCAGCCAAATCAAAGAAGACTATGTGCCGACATTAGAACAAGTTACTCTGTATGGAATATGGTTCAACCTTGTTTCCGAAAAGCTTACATTAGATAGCGGAGTTGATAATGCATCTCAGAAGGGAACAACAGAGATTTATTACAACCAGTCTACAGTCGGTAAAACCTGGTATTATACCTATCTTACGGGCGCTGTAGATGATCAAGGACAACCGGAAACTGCAACTGTATCTCTTGTAATAGATGGAGAGGCAACAGAATCAACTATTGTAATTCCTCAAAAATCATTTACACTCTCGTATGCTGACTCAAAGCATGCAATTGAGTTAGCAGGGGAAGGTAACCTGCCGACAAATCCTGCATCTCAAACAGTGGCTGCTAAATTCCTTGGATATCTCAATCCTGATTACGTCTATAACGCCTCCGAGGCTGAAGCGTATAAAAAATACAAGTATATTATTAATGAAAGGGGAGGTTTCACAAGTGCTGTGTTTGAAAAAGACCCCAATAGAACTACAGAGCACCGCAACCTTGATACAGCAGCAAGTGTTAAGGCTGATTGGGGTGAAAACTCACTCATAACAGTTCAATTGGGAGCTCCTACATTTAAACAAGGTACAATGGAAGGCGTTACGTTTGAGGGCTGGAGTGAGATTTACGGCTTTGATGCAAATGGAAAGATTTATTTCAAATCAACTGATGTCCCGTCCGGTACAAACATTGTATCCTACCCGTACAAGCCGATTGAATCGTATGACATAACACTTAAAGCGTTAAGCGATACAACATCTCAAACCATCGATAAAACATATTCAATTACACAAGATAATATTAAAACAGTGCTTGTCCCAGCTATTGATACTGCAGCCAAGTTCTATTTTGATGCAGATGTTACCAAACCAACACATGAGCTGGTCCGTGACTTCTTAACGAGTGATACATTTGTTGGAGAAGGAGAAGGTAAGGCATTTAAGGATAAGGCCGAGCAGAACAAGGTTGCAAACGGATATTATTGGGCAGGGGGTGAGCGCGAAAGTATTACCATTAAATATGATACGACGCTTTATAACGTATGGGCTGCAGAATACACACTTGCTATTCTTACTCCGCAAAATTTACTTACAGCTGCACCTACTCCGTTAACAATAAATGATGACGGTGTAATAACATACAATTCATACAGCACTCCTACAGATGCTATCGGCAGAACTCTTTCATACACCAAGAACCTTTATGTAAGCAGCACGGGTAATGTGTCGGATAATGCAACAGGAGCGCTTTTGTATCTTGTACTGTTAGAGGGCGACGGAACTTCGGGAAAAGTGTCAAAGTATGTGTCGTTCAGCGATAACTTCACTGCCAATTTGCATACGATATTCCCTGTTACAACACAAGAAAACGTACAGGATGCCGACGGAGGAACGTTTACACAAACGTCTCTTGGCTCATTTAAGAATAATGAGAGTAAGCAAACTATTCTTAGTGTTGAAAATAAAATAGTGGTTGCAGGCAAGGTAAGGGCACTTGCCGTACGCCTTAAAGGTGCTATTACGGGAGACACCGCAGAAACGGTTGCTCTTAAGAGCGAGTATACAAAATACATCTTGGGCGGAACTTCCAATAACACAGCTTACGGCAATGTCATATTCCAAAAGGCTAATGAGATTGCCCTGAGTGTGGAAAACGTTACAGGATTTAACGATTGGGACATAAATTTGTATAAGATATATACGGGGCAGGGTGGAGTGCCCATTTCTTGGAAAAACGGAAGGCCTGATCCTGTTGGTAATGCAAAATATTTGGAATTTACTTTACAGAATGCCGTGTTCAATAAAAACGGAACACTAACAAAAGATAATGGAATTGCCACTTTAAAATCATCTTGGAGTTTAGATACTGATAAGTCTACAAAATTCCCAACAGTTTCCTCAACGGCTGATACGGATTTTAGCGATGACGCTGCCAATTTTAAACTATATTATTCTATTTATGGTACTGGAAATAATTATGCTCAAAATTTCAGTTTCACACTGTATCCGTCAGTAAATTTAATTAAAAATCTATATGACGGAATACTTCAAATAGAAGCTGCTACAATATCGCCTAAAATTATGACATGGAATAGAAGTGACATACCATCAGTTTCTCAGGATACTATAAGCGGTATACGCGGAATACAGGCAGGTAATTCAATAAAGGTTACATGGTGTAAGTCGTGGTCAGGTAATAAAGCATATCATTACTTTGAAAAAATTGAAAACTTGGATATAACAAGTTGGTTTACAGATCTTCCTACGGGTATAACAGCAAAAGCGACCGCTGCCGAAGGCAGCACTGAACTCACAATCACCTTTGAAGGAACATATCCTGACGAGGTAAAAGTATACTCATCGAAGTTAACCATACCTTATTATGATTCAAATAGCAGACAAGGTATTATTCAAGGAAGAATGAGTGATGAAGTAATAAAGAGCATTGCACAAACAATAAAGTTTGATATTAAAGAACCTACGTCAACTGTCATTTCTATAGATTCGTCTGCAAAGGGATCAGAAAACACTCCATATCCAACCTCTGACAGCATTAAACTTCAGAATGAAATATCCTTCACGCTTAATGCACCTACAGGGGCTACCTTTACAATTCCGCAAACTGCCAATACATCGTCTGTTTCAAGTACTGACCCCGAAAATTCATCACTTCTTCTTGCAGAAACTGCATCAAATGCAACAACCGCTTCAATCAATGTAACGCTTTCGGACAACAGCCCGTTCTTGGATAATAGCGGTAATAAAATTACAACCGCTGTATTGGAAATAACAGAAGGCTCTTCAACGGCAACACTTAAAATAGGGAACTCAACTACCAAAGTCGCCCCTGATTTATCCCTTGATTACACGGATAAAGCGGAAGTTTCTGTTTTGGGCATTCCCCTTGGCTGTTTAAGTAAATTTAAGGGATACACAGGAAGTGCAACACTCCTGGCAAGCGTGTTTTATAAGGTTGATAAAAAACTGTCGTTTACAGCTCTTTATGGTACAAATGCAACCGAATCAGTGTTGTTTGCATCCCCCGGTAGCAGTGTTAATGTACAATATATGTATATTCGCCCTGTGTTAATTGATAAAGTTGGTAACAAAACGGAGAACTTAGGTTTAACTGTTACAACAGGAACGGAATTTAGTACATTTTCAAAAACTGATTCCCTTTTCGCGTTTGCCGGATTGTGGAAAGATGAAATGGCAACGGTTTCCTGTGCAACAAGTCCTTCAACTGTGTTAAATTCACCAAAATTAGGAGATATTAAAGCGGTTACAACAAGTTCACAATACATCTTGGAAGTTAGTAAGGTGAGTACAAGTCTTTCCGAAAGTCTTTATACTCATAACGAGGTATTCGCAGCGAATGACATTAACAGTGCTTATAACGTGCGTGTGTTATCTGACATAACCGTTGATGACTTCTATAAATTCCGCCCGGAACCTGCAACATACGACGACTCGGGAAGCAATACAAAGATTGCAGGTACAGTGAACAACAGTGCGAAAAATGAGATTGCAACCGTTACTATGTCGATGAATAATACGCCTGTGAGTTCAAATTTACCCGAATACTCATTTGATATTTTCACGTTCAATGGTGCAACATTCTCATCGACCAATCTTAAGGCGTATGTTGATACAGCTACCGTGGGCAATTCCGGAGTAACGGGAATAGACATAGTTAAAGTAAGTTCAACTCAGGCAAAAGCTTATCTTAGGGGTACAATGAATACTGCAGGTACTTATACAATCCGCTTTAAAGTTGGCGAAATAACTTACAACAGCAGTGTAGTATCTCCATACCTTACGGTAAATTTACAGATTATCAATGCTACTGTTATTCCTGACGGGAAATTGACATTTGTATCGTACAATGGAGGGTATAAGATTACCGGTACAACGGCAACATTCACACAGGGAACAACGTATGTTATTCCTACAACGTACAACGGGAAACCTGTTGTTGCCATAGATAACGGAGGACTTGGGAGCGATGGACAAAACGGAGTGTTTAATACGGATAGCAATTCTAGCACAGGTCAAGTTGGAAACTATGCCAATAACGTCAACCTCACGTCAATTATTTTACCCAACTCCATAACAGAATTGGGAGTGGGAACTTTCCACTCGCGCGACCACAAAAGTAAGTTGAAAACCGTATATCTGCCGTATAACCTAAAAGTAATTCCAAAGTATTGTTTCTCCGATTGCTCACAACTGCAAAAGGTTGTGTTCCCCAAAGCACTTACAACCATTTCCAAAAGTGCATTCTATGATTGTTCGGGATGGGCTACGGGAAACCAAATTTGCGGAGTTCTTCCAAAAACACTCACAACAATACAAGAAGGAGGATTTGGTAGGTGGAACGGAGCACCAAGCTATTTGCCGTTGTTTGAATATGAAGGGACAAAGGCGGAATTTGACAGCAAAGTTACCGTAGGTTCTTCCAACTATTTTAGAATCAAATGTTCCGACGGCAATATATATACAATCAGTAAATAGCAGTAACAAAAGGCGATGATTTATTGAAAAAAATAATGCGATGTGTAATAATAACAAGTTGTTAATATTACACATCGTAAACTTTTGCGACAAAAGGAGGATACCCAGGTGCCTTGTGGAAGAAAAAGAAAAAAGCACAAGATTGCTACTCACAAGCGTAAGAAGAAGTTACGCCTCAACAGACATAAGCATAAGAAGTAATTTGTTTTTATCCGATTTTAAAGGTCGGAATTGATAAAGATTATAAAGGGGAACTATGGAAGCGTTGAAATATCTGAAAGACAGTGTTTTATCCGTAGTTCCTTTTTTTATTGTTCTTTTGGTGTTAATGCTCATATCCGGCGGTTTTGTATTTATGGATTATGCTGTGTTAACAATTTCATCCCTTATTATGCTTGTGGGGATGTTCCTGCTTTTTTCCAGTATCAAGGCATCGCTTGAGGATGCGCTTTCGCTTCTTGTTTCAGCGCTTTTAAAGCATTCGGTTTTTGTCATTCTTGCTCTTATTTTTGTATTTACGCTTTTCTCCTTTCTTGCAGAGCCTAATGTTGTAGTATTTGCAAAACAGTTTTCTTCATTCGCATCATCATCGGTTTTGTTCTTTGTCGTTGTGGTTTCTCTTTCTGCTTCTGTGTTTTTAGTTTTAAGCATACTAAGATGTGTGGTTAAGATCCCTGCAAAAACGGCGTTTCTTATTTTATACTTGCTGTTTTTTGTATCATTTATATTCCTTGATGATATGAATCTTGGGGCGGTTACCGACAGTGCAGGAGCAGCAACGGGCCTTATTACTGTTCCTTTTATCACCTCCATATCCTCAGCAATTGTCAGAAATCTCAACTCATCCGAAAATGACAGCTATGGTCATCTTGCGTTTTCAAGCTTAGGGGTTCTTTTGTTTGTTGCCCTGTATCTGATGTTGTTCCCCTCCTCACCGGGCGTGGTAACCTCATCTTCAAACGATAGTGTTTTTTTATCCCTCTTAAAATCGGCGCTGAGTTCATTTTTAAGCCTGATCCCCTTTGCCGTTGTGTATTTTGTTTTGCAGTTTACGCTTCTTAGTTCTTCACGTTATGTGTACAGAACGCGAATATTCGGTTTTGTATTTATGAGCCTTGGTATAGTTCTTATTTTTTCATCCTCATCGCTTTTTGTTTCTCTTGTTTCCCGTATTGCGGACGGTGTTTTTAAAATGGGATTTGTGGCAACTTTGATCATAGGAACAATTCTTGGACTTATTACCGCATTCGCAGAGCCCTCGTGTTCGGTATTCGCCATAAACATAGAAAACGTAACATCAGGCAGAATAAACAGGGTTCTCATCCGCATTGCCATAGCACTGGGATTGTCCTTAACAATGGCAGTTTTTATAATAAGACTTTATTATCCCTTCAGTTTAAAGGTATTTTTTCTGTTTATGTATGCTCTGATTTTAACGCTTATGTTCTTCACACATCCTATGTTTATAGGCATTGCCTTTGATGCAGGTGCGGTAGGGGCAGGTGTAATGTCGGGCGTTGTGCTTCTTCCTTACATTCTTCAAATAGGCGAAAACCTTCCCAATTCGTCAACGGGGTTTGGCATTATCGGAGGAATAGTGTCCTTTCCCATACTCATAACCGAAATTTTGGGGATAATATATAGAATAAAGATTAACAAATCCCAAAAAGGAGAATAGTGTGAATAAAAACTATATAGCGCTTATGTACTCGTTTACCCAAAAAAAAGATGTGGATAAGTTGATGGATGAGTATAAAAAGTTTTCTTTTTCGGGCGGAACTATATGCTACGGTAACGGGGCGGCAACATCAAAACTATGGCGCCTTGTGGGATTTGACGGTCCCGAAAGGGCTGTTCTTCTTAATTACGTCACCTCATCCATGCTTTCGGATTACTTAAAAGAGGAAAAAAGAATACAAAAAATCATAAGGTATCAATGTGCCGTTGTTCCGTTAAACAAACAGGCAGTAAGCGAAATTATCAAAGCTGAGGGAATTATGGAAATGGATTTAAGCTTGATTCAGGTTATATGTAACAAGGGGTATTCTTCCGAAATTGTAGAAGCATCGCGCGCCATGGGAGCACCGGGGGCTACCATACTCTCGGGTCGTGGAACGGCACGTAAAGAGGATGTTGCGTTTTTTGGTTCAAAATTGGTTCACGAAAAGGACATCATCCTTATTATCACCCCACGTGATAAAAGTAACGACATTATCAGTGGGATACAAAATCTTGAATGTATGCAAAAAGAGGCCTCCGGAATAGTTATGTGCCTGCCTGCCGTGTATTTTTCTAAAGCCCTATGATTTGATATAATCCTTTAAGAGTTTTACAAATAGGGGAAAATTAAATGTATATTACCGGAACGCATGCCATAGAAGAAGCCTTGCCTGGTGCACCAAAGGGCTCTGTGCTTTATGTATCATCATCATATAAAAACAACGACAACCTAATCATGCTTGCAAAGGCTACAAGCGGTATAGTGGTAAAAAAAGTTATGAAAACCGCCCTTGACGAAATGGATTCTTCCCATAGGGGGGCAGTCCTATGCATTCCGCATGTCAAAGCTTCGTTTTCATCATCGCAGCAGTCACTAAGGGAATTTCTTGAAGGAATACAAAACTCCGATAGTCCCTATACCGTTTTGCTGCTTGACGGCATAACCGATCCCCATAATCTTGGAGCAATACTGCGTTCCTCTGATCAGTTTGGAGTAAACCTTGTTGTCCTTCCCCCATCCCGAAGTGCAAGCATAAACGAAACCGTTATGCGCACATCATCAGGGGCGGCAATGTATGTAAAGGTTGCCGAGGGGGAAAATATAAATCAGGCGATTTCTTTATTGAAAAAACACGGCTTTTGGATATATACCGCTGATATGGACGGCGAGGACTTGAACAATGTGTCTTTTTCACGCCGCAGCGCCATAGTAATGGGAGCAGAAGGGGAAGGCGTGCATAATCTTGTAAAAAAGAATACAGATTATACGGTTAGAATCCCTATGTGTGGCCATGTTGATTCCCTAAACGTTTCTGTTGCTGCAGGCATTATTCTTTATTCACGCTATGTAGGTGTAAGATGATTGAAAATCAGCCCACATCAGATGAGGTACTAAACGCGCTGTCGCTTAATGACAGACAAAAAGAGGCGGTGCTGATAAATGATGTTCCTCTTCTGATTCTTGCCGGCGCCGGAAGCGGAAAAACAAGAACCATAATATCAAAGATTGTATATGACATAGAGGTGCTTGGAGTAAGTCCTTATAATATTTTAGCTGTAACGTTTACAAACAAGGCAGCGGACGAGATGCGAAATCGTTTAAGGCTGTATATGGGCGAGGAAAAGGCTAGTGGCGTTACAATAAAAACCTTTCATTCGTTAGGTGCTTTTTTACTAAGAAAATATGCCCTCCCTGCCGGTTTGTCCCCCTCGTTTGTAATTTATGACGAGGATGAAGCCCGTTCTCTTTTATCAACCAAATATCCCGACTTAAAAATAAAGGACCTAAAGGAACCGGTTAAAAATATTTTTGCCGCAAAGGAAAGGGGATATAGTGTAAAAAACTATATGTCATATTCCGATTCCCACACGGATGTTTACGACTATTTTAAAACATACGATGCGGCACTTCGTGAAAGCGGCAATGTTGATCTGCCCGAGCTTATTTCCATTACAACCTCACTTCTGCTTTCAAATCCCGATATCAGAAAACAGGAAAACGAAAGGTATAAGTATATTTTTATAGATGAGTATCAAGACACAAATGCAGCACAGTTCTCCTTGGTAAAGGCGCTTGTAGGCAGGGATAACATAATATGCGTGGTGGGGGATGACGATCAGAGTATATACGGCTTTAGGGGTTCTTAGGTTGAGTATATACTGCGTTTTACGGATTTTTTCAAAAACGCACGCACCGTTAAGCTTGAAGAGAATTATCGCTCTACAAAAAGCATTATAGCCCTTGCATCTTCCGTCATCAGCCACAATCAGGCACGACATAAAAAAACTCTCTGGACCTCCGCTCCCGATGGGGATAAGGCAGAGTACTATATGTTCAACAACGAAAAAGAGGAAGCCTCCTTTGTAAGCGGTGTTATTCAAAAGGACAAGGACTATTCCTCAACAGCCGTTCTGTACAGAACAAACGCCCAGAGTGCCGCATTTGAGAGTGCATTTATGGAAAGGGGAATCCCTTATCATGTGCTTCGCGGCAATTCCTTTTATAAAAGAGCGGATATAAAAGACGCCGTTGCCCTTATGTCGTTTGCCATCAATCCCTCCGATGCCGTTGCTTTTCTTCGTATTACAGAGCGCCCTAAACGCGGAATAGGAGAGAGTAAGATTACCGAAATAATTGAAGAAGCATCCGATAAGTATAGCGGCAATATCAGATTGTCACTTTTGAATTATCCGTTTAAAGGAGCTGTAAAAAAGAACATAGACGAGCTTATCAGAGGGCTTGATTCCTTTATAAATCTTGTAAATGAAGGAAAAAACCAGGATGCCCTCTCATCCCTTTTGTTCTCATCAGGACTTTATGAATACTACAAAAAGGTTGATGAAAAGGAGGGCAGAACAACAGACAAGCATACAGCAGCCTTAGATGCGCTCACGGGTCAGATGTCCTACTACGCTCCCGGCATGGACGGAATCGTGGAAATGCTTGAAAAAATGGCGCTTGTTTCGCTTCAGGACACATCATCGGAAACAGGGGTTGCTCTTTCTACCATCCATGGCGTTAAGGGTCTTGAATACGATAGGGTATTTATAACCGGTCTTGAAAAAGGCCTGTTCCCCTCATCCCTTGATGCGGATGAAGAGGAGGAAAGGCGGCTTATGTACGTTGCTATAACACGTGCACGCAAAAGGCTTTATTTATCATCCGCCCTGTCGCGCTTCAGGTTTGGAAGAGTGGAATACTCATCTCCCTCTCCGTTTATCAAAGAGCTTGATGAGAATTATTTTATAAAATTCGACAGGACCACATCGTCATATTATTACGATCGGAATAAACCGTACTATACCTCAGGCGGCTTTGATAATTCATCGCCTACATCATATGTTAAAACAACACCCAAATCCTCAAAGCCCTATTCAAAATACGATGTGCTTTCTCGTTTAAAACGTGCAAGCGAAATAGAGAATTCCGTTTATTCATCCCCACGCCCTAAAAGCCCCGTTGTGTCCGACGATGTTCAACAAACATTGCCGTTTAAAAAAGGAGACAGGGTAAAGAGCGATGAAATAGGCGAGGGAACAGTCAAAAACATACGCTTGTTAAAAGAGCGTTATATTATGGATGTTCTTTTTGATTCGGGCAGAGAATCGGTATTTCCGATTACAACTGCAAAGGTGTATAAAATATGAAAAAAAATGAGCTTGTAAATCTTTTGGACAGTGTTTTGAACACAGCGTATTACTCTGCATCTGA
>JAQYLW010000050.1 GCA_028719825.1 Spirochaetales bacterium
AATGTGACAGGTTTGAATTTCCAAGTCCTTTGCAGCTTAAAAAAAAATTGCATGACGTAATTGACTTTGAAACACCTCAAAATCAAAAGTACTACTATACGGAAGGTAAGTATAAGCAAAGTATGTACGAAATATTACAAAAAGAAATGGATGATGAAAATGCTGTCTATCAGTGGAGAAGAGTATATCTTAGAAAGAATAAATCAGGTATGATTCCAACATTGACCGCAAATCAAGGCGAGGGTGGACATAATGTCTGTCTTATTAAAACTAAATTTGGAATAAGAAAAATGACACCAAGAGAGTGTTTTAATGCTCAAGGATTCCCGAATAGTTTTAAATTACCCACACACCTCTCAGATTCTAAGCTTTATAAACAAGCTGGTAATTCAGTGTGCGTGAGTGTTGTAAAAAGGATTGCAGAAAGCATTATTCAAGCACTTGATATCTAAATTTTTTAACAAATAGTTTAGATGCGAATTTTAATAATAAAAAAGACGGGTAAAAAACCCGTCTTTTTTATTGCGCTTAGGCAATTATTTTGCAACTTCGGCGTTGAACTTGTCGATAAGTTTATCGATCTTATCAGCCATTGCAGGAATTTGTTTCCAGTAGTTTCTGTTGTACCACTGCTCATTAAGTTCTTCATATGTTTTGCCCTGCTGCTCAACCCATGTATAGTATTTGAGGTTGTGAATGCGAAGGCGATCATAATATCCAAGCTCAAGAGCATTGTCGATTCCCTGATGAAGAAGAGCACCTGAGTGTACGCGTGCAGCTTCAATAGGATTGAATTTACCCTGCTGAGCATCCAATTCAAGAAGGCGACTCTTGTACATAACTGAACTGTCTGTAAGAACTGTGAATACAACATCGTCGCTTTCCATTTCGTAGTATTTTGCCATCTTGATTGCAGAAAGCATATTGCCGATACCTGAAATTCCAAACAGCTGAAGGTTTGCGATATCCTTGTCTTTAATTCCGATTGATTTAAGATATTCAATACCATCCGGTTCGTTGAACAGGCGGTAAATATCCATACAATCCTGATCGTCGATAGAACAGATCATGTCTGTATTCTTTACGTTGTGAATCCATGGAACGTGCTTGTCACCGATACCTTCAATTCTATGTCCGCCAAATCCGTTTCTAAGCAATGTAGGACACTGTTGAGCTTCACCTGCTCCTATCTTGATGTTGGGGTAAATATCTTTAAGATGATCACCTGCTGCAAGAGTTCCGCCCGATCCTGTGGATGAAGCATATGCTCTGACGTTTTCAGGTTTAATCTTCAATTCTTTTGCAACTTCAAGGAATGCAGATCCTGTTACTTTATAGTGCCAAAGGTAGTTTTCAAACTGTTCAAACTGATTGAAAATAACAATGTGCTTACCGCGTGTTTCATCAAGTTCATGGCATTTGTCGAAAATTTCTTTAACGTTAGATTCACATCCCGGCGTTGCAATTGTTTCGTCTGCCATGCTCTTTAACCAATCAAATCTTTCTTTTGACATTTCTGCAGGAAGAATGGCAATACCCTTACATGCAAGCAGTCTGCTGTTGTAAGCTCCGCCTCGGCAATAGTTACCTGTTGATGGCCATACTGCAGCCTGTTCCATAGAATCGAAATTTCCCGTTACAAGTGCCGGTGCTAAACAAGAATAAGTTGCTCCTACCTTGTGAACTCCGCATGGGAACCATTTACCTGCAAGTGCAATTATGCGTGCTTTTGTTCCCGTAATTTCACGTGGGATCTCAATATAATTGACCTTACCAAAACCGCCACCCTGTTCAACAGGTTCGTTGTGCCATGTAATCCTAAAAAGGTTTACAGGATCAACATCCCAAAGACCAGTGCTCTTTAATTTCTTTTTAATAGGAGCAGGGACCGTTGAAGGATCAATCATATTTTTGAATGTCGGAAGAACGATTCCGCGTTCTTTACATCGGGCAATGTTCTTTGCACGAACTTTTGCATTTTCTTTAAGATTAATTAGCATCTTAAAATATCTCCTTTTTCTCTAATATATATTATATCACGATAAAATTTTAGTAGGTACAATAATATAGCCTAAAAATCAGTATTTTATTCTTTTTTCCTTTTCTTTACGGCAAGTTCTTTCCATTTTGTCAAACAATTCATCTATTACTGAATTAAAATCATAGCTTATACACTCTATCTGCTTATACGTTCCCCATGAAAAATGAAGCGATACCGAGGCTTTTATTGAGGATCCTTCGGTGCTTGTAAGGGTAAGCGATACGTCCTGTAAATAGGACTCTGCAAACTTCAGTCTTGGGAGTTTTTTAACATTTAATAATTCAGACTGTTCTTTTTCTAATTTCATTCCGATTGTTTTTACTTCAAACTGCATAAAATTCACTCCTTTTTTTTGGTAAATACCTATTTTTAATTAATTATACTACAATTCATTTTATATCAAAAATTGACTTTACATTTATATCAAACAATTGACTTTAAATCGCGTGAATATATTATTAATTATAGAGGAGGAAATTATGGTTAAGAGAGTAAAAGATAACGTTAAATGGGTAGGATATATGGACTGGGAATTGAATACATTCCACGGGGAGGATTATTCAATTACAAACGGTTCAAGTCAGAACGCATATCTTGTATCCGAACAGAAAAATGTTCTTATAGATACCGTTTGGTTTCCGCATCGTTTTGATTTCGTGAATAACCTCAAAACAGCGATAGATTTAAAAAAAATTGACGCTGTTGTTGTCAATCACGGAGAAACGGATCACTCGGGTGCTTTGGTAACGCTTTTGGAGGAAATACCGAATGTACCTTTGTACTGTACAGCAAATGCAGTGAAAAGCCTTGAGGGTCAATACGGGAAAAGAGGATGGAATTTCAAAGTTGTTAAAACAGGTGACAGCATAGATATAGGTAATGGAAAAAAACTTGTTTTTATAGAAATGCCGTTTATTCACTGGCCTGATTCAATGGCTACATATCTTACAGGCGATAACATTCTGTTTTCCATGGATGCCTTTGGTCAGCATTATGCCGTTGAAGAGCTGTTCAACGACAAGGCGGATAAATGCACATTACTAAAGGAAGCCCTCAAATATTATGTGAACATCGTCAATCCCTATTCGCAAATGGTTGCAAGAAAGCTCAATGAAATAAAAGCTATGAATCTGGATATTGATATGATTGCGCCAAGCCACGGAGCAATATGGCGTGATAATCCCATACAGATAATTGACCTGTATTCAAAGTGGTCATCCGGTTATTCCGAGGACATGATAAGCATAGTTTATGATACGATGTGGGACGGAACAAAAAAACTTGCTCACCGCATAGCAGATAAGATAAAAAGCATATCTCCGGATACGGTTCTTAAGATCTTTAGCGTGTCAAAACAGGATAAAAATGACATAATGACGGACATTTTTAAATCCAAAGCGGTGTTAGTGGGTTCTCCCACTGTTTGTAATGACATTATGGCAAGCATGACCGGCTTTTTGGCATTCCTTAAACAACTCAAATTCAAAAATAAAAAAGCTATGGTATTCGGTTGTTACGGATGGAGCGGAGAAGGCAATAAAATATTGCGTTCAAAAATGGAAGAAGCGGGATTTAAGGTTATTGATAGTGAAGTTAAATCATTTTGGAATCCTACTACAGAACTTAATGAAAGTATAGAAAAAGCGGTAAGAGAAGTTTTATTATAATCTATATGACGGATACTCATGATTTTGATGCCATTGTCATAGGTGGCGGACATGCAGGAATAGAGGCTTCACTTGCTCTATCAAGGCTTGGATGTAAAACTTGTCTTGTAACACAAAAAATAGATGCAATAGGCAGAATGAGCTGCAATCCCTCAATAGGAGGACTTGCAAAAGGTAATATCGTATGTGAGATTGACGCTTTAGGCGGCGAAATGGGACGACTTGCCGATTCTGCCATGCTGCAGTTTAGAATACTCAATCGTCGTAGAGGAGCGGCAGTGCGCTCTCCAAGGGCACAGGAGGATAAATACCTTTACAACCGTAATGCGGTTCAAATAATCCTTTCTGCCAATAATCTTAGTACAAAAGAAGCTACCGTTGTTGATTTTCTTGTAAGAGAAAACAAAGGCGAAAGACAAATAAGCGGCGTTGTTCTTGAAAGCGGAGAAACGATACGAGCTCATGTTGTTGTTCTTACAACCGGAACCTTTATGGAGGGCAAAACCTTCGTAGGAGATGAGGAGGATGAGTGCGGACGATTTGGCGAAAAGGCTGCAAAAGGGCTGGGGAATGCCATGCGTCGTCTTGGCTTTAATATGGGGCGGCTTAAAACGGGAACCCCTGCACGAATAATAAGAGAAAGTATCAATTACGATGTTCTTGAAAAACAATTTGGTGACAGTGTAGTTGTTCCTTTTTCGTTTGAAAAGGAAACACTTGAAATAGAACAAGAGCCATGTTACGTAACCTACACCAATGAAAAAACTCACAAGATTATTCTGGATAATATTCACAGATCCCCTTTGTACGGTGGAAAAATAGTAGGGCGCGGCCCGCGTTACTGTCCGTCTATAGAGGACAAGGTAATGCGTTTTAAGGACCGTGACAGACATCAGATATTTATTGAACCCGAAGGCAGGGACAGTAAAGAGATGTATCTAAACGGACTTTCATCATCTCTTCCAAAGGATGTTCAGGACAAGTTTATTCACTCTATTGTCGGTCTTGAAGATGCAGAGATTGCAAAGGACGAAGAAACGGGACAAGTTAAATACGCCTATGCCGTAGAATACGATTATTCTTCTCCGTTAGATTTGTATCCGTCGCTTGAGTCAAAGATACTCTCATCGCTTTTTATAGCCGGGCAAACAAACGGTACATCGGGATACGAAGAGGCTGCAGGACAGGGGCTTATAGCCGGTATCAACGCATACCTAAAACTAAAAGGTAAGGACAGCCTGATTTTATCACGTGATGAGTCCTATATCGGAGTGTTGATTGATGATCTTGTGACTAAAGGGGTAGATGAGCCGTACAGAATGTTCACATCTCGTGCCGAATATCGTTTGAACCTTAGAGCGGATAGTGCAGACAGACGTCTTACACCATATGCCATTAAAATAGGTCTTGCCTCTTTACAAAAGCGTGAGCACCTTGATAAGAAATTACGAGATATCAATGAAATAGTAGAGATACTCAAAAGCGAAAGGGCAAATTCCGTTAGTCTTGAGTGTGCGCTTCAAACGGATATTGAGGATCCTGATAATCTTTGTGCGCATTACAGACGTCTTTCGTGTTATTCTTCTCGTACGGTTTCAAGTGCAGCACTGGATGTAAAATACGCTCCTTATATAAAAAGGGAAGAGGTTTTGATACATAGGCTTAAGCGCATGGAAGCAATGAAAATTCCATCAGACTTTGACTATTCAAACGCAACAGCTCTGTCTTTTGAAAGTAGGGAGAAATTAAAAAGAGTGCGTCCCTTAACCCTTGCGCAGGCATCCCGAATTTCAGGGCTAAGGGCTTCGGATATTGCACTCTTATCTGTGTTGTTGTCAAGAAAAACTACGAAGTAACTTTTTTATTCTTCTTTGAAGCTTTTATTAATTGCTTTTGAAGCTTCATTTTTCTTATATACTCTTTTTTGGTAACAAAGTGAGGTATGTCATCGCTTGTAAGTTTTATCAACAGATTTTCGGGTTCTTTAAGCAGTTTTGAAAGAAGGTTGATTGACTGCATAAAGTAATAGCCGTCGCATATTCTTTCGTCTATTGTAAACGAACAGCTCATAAGATCCTTTGTTGAAATGATTTTACCGTCCTTATCTTTTTCGGTTATTCGTCTGACGTCCTCAAATACACAGAACAAACTGGTAGTTCCCCATTCATACAGGTGATGGTGATGATGAGCGTTCTTCATTCCTATAGAACCGATATTAGCAATGTATATTGATACATGAAGCCCATCCGCATCACGCACCCATTTAGGACATCCGTGTCCTTTTTTGTCACAATATCCGTAAAACTTAACTACAAGTTCTAATAGCCATTGCGGCAGGTATTTAAACAGTTTATTGATTGTGTAATCAGTAAAGTTGTTTTCTCCGGAAACATCTTCCTTTTGTGAGTCCTCGATATATTTTTCTACTATGCTTATTGTGTCCTCAAACGAAGCGAACCTGTCAAAATACAAAGGAGATGACGTTTCGGGCGTATCGTCGGACAAATCTTTCTTTACAACAAATGACAAGGAAAGATCATCCCTTTGCCAATATGTGTTGTTTGCTATAAATCGATTTACCTTTGGTCTTAAAGCTATAACGCGAAGAATAGATGCAATCATCACTGTTGAGAGTCGTGTTTTAAGATTTGGATGACTCCTATTCCATTCTCTTACAAATCGCATAGTGTTTGTAACGTCAAACTCTACGTCATAAAACACCTGAGAATCACATCTGCGCTTTAAAAGATAGGGGAAGATGTGATTGAAACTTGGCACATCATAGCAAAGACGTGCATCTTTTCGTTTTGAAACTTTCATATGCAAATCTTACAATAATTTATTTTCTTATATCAATAATAGTATTTTATCCCCACTCGCAGCATAAATAATGGCATTATCTGTCATATTGTCCCCATATAATAGGTGTTTCTCCGTGAGATGATAAAAAAGCATTTGTTCTGGAAAACGGGCGAGAACCGAAAAAACCATTGTAGGCGGAAAGAGGGGAAGGATGAGCGCTTTCAATAATCAAATGTTCGCCGTTTGGGCTTATCAGCGTTTTTTTAGCTGCTGCAAAGCGTCCCCATAGAATGAAAACAATGTGTTTTTTTAACCTTGATATTTTGTACACGATATCATCGGTTATCCTCTCCCAGCCTATTCCCGAATGTGATGCGCTTTTCCCTTCTACAACCGTAAGCGAACTGTTTAAAAGAAGTACGCCTTGTTTTGCCCAAGGCGATAAATCTCCGTTTGGCATAGCTGTTGTCTGAAGATCGCTTTCAATTTCTTTATAGATGTTCACAAGTGACTTTGGCAGCGGAACATTGCTTCGTACGCTGAATGCAAGCCCCATGGCATTTGCCTTTGAAGGATATGGGTCCTGTCCTAATATCACTACCTTAACCTTTTCAGGCGGTGTTAATTCTAAAGCTTTAAAAATTTCGCTGCTATCGGGCAATATGCTTTTTGTTCGGTATTCATTAACAAGAAATGCTCTTAGTTTTTTATATGTGTCGCTTGAGAAGTCATCCCTGAGTATGTTGTCCCAATCATTGCCTATTCTTACCACTTTTATATGCCTCTGTATAGCGGTTTTTCGTGTTTAATAATCGATTTGTCGCCATGTCCCGGGTATATTACCGTTTCATCTGGCAAGGTACATAGTTTTTTTAAGGATAATGCAAGATCAGAATAAGATCCGCTTTCAAGATCGTATCTGCCGTAACTGTTATAAAACATCGTGTCGCCCGTGAATAAAATATCGTTTTTTAAAAAACAAACAGAGCCGCTTGTATGCCCC
>JAQYLW010000051.1 GCA_028719825.1 Spirochaetales bacterium
TGCTTGCCGCTTCACAAGCAGCAGATCCTTCGTATGAATATAGCAATGCCAATTTTAATGGAGAAAAACACGGGGTGTTCACAGGATATATGTTAGAAACAATGGGCTTGAAGCATTCCGACACAGAATTCGGAGAAGTTCCTTTTTTTAATGACAAAAAACCAAGCAAAACACATTCCCCACTGGGAATAGACTTAAAGGTTCACGGAACTGTTCCGTCTGATGATAAGATAAAACGGATGCGCCTTACTCTTAACGACATTTTGCAAAACAACAAGTCGTTCACAATATACAATATAATAGAGCAGAAGGTTATTAGGAATAACGGGCCTTGTGATATAATTCTCATATGGTAAAGAAAGCATTAATTACTTTGTCCTTATCTGTTCTTTTTGCGTTTGGTCTATACGCAAATGAGCAGAATCAAGATGGTTTTTTACCGCTTTACAGCGAATATCGTGATGTGAGTGTTGTTAAAAACGAGGGCGGTATTTTCAAAAAAGGACGACGCGGTTTCCATTACGGCAACGATGTTGTGTTCAAGTATAACAGGGTGGAAGCCTTCAAAGACACAGCAGAACAGGATTTTGATCTTTCTTTCAACTGTTTGGCGTTTGACGACAACTTGTTTGTAGGATATATGTTCAATGACGTAATAGGTTTGTATCTTAAAATGAACACTACCACTGATATTGAAAATTTCAACAATGGTTATTATAAGCTGAGTAACAGGTTTGGAATCTATGGTAAGTTTGGACCAAGAATTTATTATATGCCCACAGCTTATATAGAGGCCGAATTTGTGTTCGGAAGGCTCATGTACACTTATAACTGGTCGTCATATTACGCTATGGGGTGCGATGCCTCAATAGGAATTGAGACGTTTGCACAAGGCGGAATGTTTGTAGATTTCAAACTTGTGTTCAGCTATAGGCGTACCCCCTATTCAAACGAGTATGGTGCAGGATTAAGTGCATCGGTTGAATTCTTTTAGTTCTTAAAAAACATTTTGATTGTTTATTACTCTTTGTTTTCTGTATAATTAAAAACTATGGATAAAGACAGAGTTACGGTGCTGATAAGTTGTCAGGACCAAAAAGGAATAATTGCAAATGTATCTAATTGGTTTTATGAAAGAGGTTTGAACATCCTTCATTGTCAGCAATATGCTTCAAAAGACGAAAGCCCCATATTCTTTATGCGAATAGAGGCTGATATGAGCGAAAGCAAGCTTGATAAGGCTGAGATAGAGGAACAATTTCGTGTCTTTGCATCAAACTTGAAGTTGTCATACAAGCTTTTTTATGCATCGGTCAAACAGCGCTTGGCAATTCTTGTAAGTAAGACAAGCCATTGTCTTTACGAGCTGTTGTCACGTTATGAAGAGAATGATCTCATTTGCGATATAGCCATGATAATAGGCAATCATGATTCCCTCAGCGATGTTGCAAAAAAATTCAATATTCCGTTTTACTACATGCCTATAATTAACGGCGAGAAGGAAAAACAGGAAGAGCGCATAATAAAGCTTCTTCAAGAAAACAATATAGACCTTGTTGTATTGGCACGTTATATGCAAATTCTCACCCCTACATTCATCAATGCGTTCAGAAACAGAATCATCAACATTCATCACGGATTTTTACCTGCTTTTCAGGGAGCAAACCCCTATAAACAGGCATATGAAAGAGGGGTAAAGATGATAGGTGCAACAGCTCACTATGCTTCTGAAGATCTGGATCAGGGGCCTATTATTGAACAGGATGTGGTGAGGGTAAACCACGAACAGGGCCCTTCATTGCTAAAGGACATGGGAAAGGATGTTGAAAAAAGAACTCTGCTTAGCGCAGTAAGGGCACATATTGAACACAGGGTTATAGTATATAAAAATAAAACGGTAGTGTTTTCAAAGGAATCGTAGCGGAGCAAATTATGATAAGCGAATTGAAAAAAAAGTACACGGATGCGGTAAATGAGGCAGTTTTAAAAATATCACGTCAGAACGCAATTGATGATGTGTTTGTGATAGAAGGCGAAAAACCTCCTAAAAAGGAAATGGGCGACTTGGCATTCCCGTTTTTTTCTTTATCAAAAGTCTTTCGCATGTCACCGAATGCAATAGCTCAAAAAGTAAAGGATGCCCTTTCTGTTGATGAGGGGGAGAGATGTGAAGTTATGGGCGGCTATGTGAACTTTTTTTACAATAAACAAGCCATATACGATTCACTTATTAAAACCGCAATGAACAGCGACTGGGGAAAGAATGAATCCCTTAAAGGCGAAAGGATTATGGTGGAGTTTTCCTGCCCTAACACAAACAAGCCTTTGCACCTTGGCCATATGCGAAACGATGCGCTTGGAGAGAGTATAGCTTCTCTTTTAAAAGAAAGCGGTGCCGAAGTACAAAAAGTAAACCTTGTTAACGACAGGGGTGTTCATATTTGTAAAAGCATGCTTGCATATGAGAAATTCAACACGGGCGATACTCCTACGAATACCGGAATTAAGGGCGATCATTTTGTTGGCAATTACTATGTTAAGTTCAACGCATGGCAAACGGAAGAACAGAACAAACCAAACAGAAATGAAAACGAGCCATTACCTGATAGGCTAGCACAGGAGCTTCTTGAAAAATGGGAAATGGGTGATAAAAAAACTATTGAACTTTGGGAAAGAATGCGATCGTGGGTTCTTGACGGACTTGAAGAAACATACAAAAGAACGCTTGTGTCGTTTGACAGATACTACTACGAGAGCCAGCTGTATAAGAGAGGAAAAGATGAGGTTCTTAAGGGTTTAGAAAAAGGAGTTTTTTACAAATCGGATGACGGAGCCGTAAAAGCAGATTTATCGCCCATCGGCGCTGATGAAAAAGTCCTTTTAAGAAAAGACGGAACGTCAATTTACATTACTCAGGATATAGGCACGGCAATACAAAGGCATAACGATTGGAACTACACATCGTGTATTTATGTTGTGGGTAACGAGCAGATTTACCATTTTAAGGCGCTGTTTTATATTCTTTCGCTTTTGGGGTTTGATTGGAGCAAAAAACTGTACCATCTGTCATACGGTATGGTGAATTTACCCGACGGCAGAATGAAAAGCAGGGAAGGAACGGTAGTTGATGCCGACAATCTTCTTGATGAACTGAGGGCAATGTCGTTAAGCGTTATTAAACAGGAAAGGGGTCATAGCGAACAAGAGGCAAACGATATTGCCGAAAAGGTTGCTCTTGGCGCATTGAATTATTTCCTACTCTCTCCAACCCCATCCAGAGACATGATATTCGATTCCAAAAAATCGCTTGAATTTCAGGGGAACACCGGACCGTATCTGCAATATATGGGTGCGCGTGTAAGCGGTATCCTACGTTCTGCAGGCAGTAAGGAGATAAAAAATACAAACAACGTAAGCTTAAACGAGAACGAACAAACCCTTGTTGCATTGCTTGATGAATATCCCGAAATTGTAGAAAAGGCTGCAAAGGAAAAAAATCCGTCCATTCTTGCCACATATTTGTACGATATTTCTTCATCGTTTTCCAAATGGTATCATGACGATAATATTCTCAATGCTGCAGAGGATGTTAAAACAATGCGTTTGAACATCTGTATAATATTCAAAAAGGTTCTTGAAAAGGGCTTTAATATTCTTCACATACCATTTCTTGAAAAAATGTAATTTTTAAGAATTTTTTTACATCATCGGCCATATTAACCGTACACAGTATATATAAAGAGGTTTTTATGGCAATGATAGTTTCTCATTATGTATGCTCCTCATGTGGCAGGGCAGAAGAAAAACCACATGAAATATGTCCCGAATGCGGAGCGCATAATTCTTTTGAAAAATGCCTGTTCTCAGACGGAAATTACAGGCAGAGTATAAGGGCAAAAAGATCCTTTCCGTCAGGGAATGTCGTTAGTGTTGATGTAAAACCGCTCAGCTCAATAAGGGCAGAGGAAAACACAAGGTTTTCAACGCATATGTTTGAATTTGATAGGGTTCTTGGTGGCGGAGCGATGAAGGGAAGCAGTATTCTTATTGGCGGAGAGCCGGGCATAGGTAAGTCCACACTGCTTCTCTCCTCCCTTTCGTATATATCCGAAGAACACAATGCTGTTTATATATCGGGGGAGGAAACCGATGTTCAGGTAAGGCTGAGAGCAGACAGGCTAAAGCTGAATACGGATAAAATAAAGCTTTTCTCTTCAACAAGCCTCAGTTCAATAGTAGATATGCTGTGGCGTGAAAGACCGCAGGTTATAGTTGTGGATTCGCTTCAGACTCTCTCTACCTCCGATATTGATTCTCCAGCCGGCACGCAAAGTCAAATTAAGGCCTGTACTCACGCTCTTTGCGAAACCGTTAAGATTCTTGGAATTACCATGTTTTTAATAGCTCATATAAATAAGGACGGCAGCATTGCAGGCCCTAAATATGCAGAGCATCTTGTTGATACCGTTTTGTATTTTGAAAGCGCAGAGGGAATGCTTAGAATCGTAAGAGCCTCAAAGAACCGATATGGTTCAAGTGACGAAATAGGAGTGTTTGTAATGGGTGAAAACGGGCTTACCTGCGTTGAGGACCCTTCAAGAGCATTTGCCGTTGAACGCACGGGCGATACTCCTGCCGGTATTGTAAACACCGTTGTTATCGTGGGTACAAGAGCTGTGGTTGTTGAACTTCAGGTGCTGTGTGTTCCGTCAAAAACACAAAACAGAAGGATATTCAGCGATAAAATTGATGTTTCGGTAGTTCAGCGTGTTGTTGCCATTCTTGAAACATGTACGGAGTTGAATCTGACATTTAACGATATTTACGTTAATGTAGCCGGAGGTATGCGAATAACCGATCCGAATGTAGAACTGGCTTTGGCGGTTGCCGTTTACACCTCGTTCACGTCAAGCTGTTTAAAAAGCAGGGCTGTTTTTTACGGCGAACTCACATTGCTCGGAGAGGTAAGAAAGGCCATGTTTGAAAGAAAAAGATCGCGCTCGGCATTGTCCATGGGATTTGAACGCATTGTCTGTGCCTTGGGAGAGGATGCAGAACAGGATAGGGATGAAATGTATATAAACATAACCGATTTAAAGGGTATTAAAACCGTTATTGAAAAGTTAGGCTCAAATATCAGCAAAGAGGAATGAGAAAGCGCACAAACAGGTGCTTTATTTTAAACCACAGCGATTGCTTTTTGTAATGCTGC
>JAQYLW010000052.1 GCA_028719825.1 Spirochaetales bacterium
AGGCAGCATCAAATCAAGCAATGGCCATAGCCTTAAATGCAAGCGATGAAAAAGCGGTTGAAATGTTTAAAAAAGGCGATATTGCATTTAACGAAATTGACGAATACGTAATAAAGGTTACCGAAAGCTATTCAAACTACAAAATAGACGGTTTTGACTCAATAGATCGTTTAAATAATTTAATAATCAACTCGTAAATACAAAGTATAAATCAGTTAATTTGCCTTTATACCGGGAATATTATTATATTTATATTAGAAAGGTTATAGGATAGGAGGAAAAAATATGACAGTTTACTATTGCAAACATTGCAAAAATTTAGTTGTTTCAGTTCATGACAGCGGAGTCAAAATGAAATGCTGTGGTGAAGATATGGAAAAGCTTATTCCAAACACAGCAGATGGTTCAAAGGAAAAACACGTACCCGTAGGAGTAAAGGAGGACGGGAAAATCACAATAAAGGTTGGCAGCGAGGCACATCCCATGACAGAAGAACATTACATAGAATGGGTTGCGCTTGAAACTCCGCATGGATTCTTTGTTAAATATCTAAAACCCGGCGACAAGCCTGAAAAATCTTTCTGTGTTTCAAAAACATGCAGCACATGCAATATGGCAAAAAAGAAAATATATGCTTATTGTAACCTACACGGTCTGTACAGCGCAGAGATTTAATGCTTATTGCCTATTATTCTGTTGAACAACAATAGTTTAAGAGCGAATAACATAAGCGAAAAAACAACTAACAAAGCATAAGCTCCCCACGAAAAATCGGGAGCTTTTTTAATAAATAAATCCAATATAAATCTAATGCCGATATATGAATATTTCATAAGAAACGCCCCTATTGCAGATGGGCAGAAAAAAACGTTCAAAACTCCGCCTGCCATACAGAAAATACATAAAAGCATAACTAAAGGAGAAAGAACAATCCCCAAGGGCGACCAATAACCAAAATTCCTTATACTTATGGGAGATGAAAACAACACTGATGTTACAGATGCGGCTATTATGGGCGAAAACAGACGGAGCGAACTATAAGAAATAGAATAGGCAATAAATGAATTGAATGTAAAAAGAGCCCATACGCAAACATACGAAAGCTTAAAAGCGATAGAAGTTATTGTATATGGGAAAAATAACGTTTGTAATATAACAGTAATAAACAATGCGTACGGCCTTAGTTCCTTAAAGTTATCCAAAAGAGTAAACATGATAAAAGCCCTGATCAGCGAGGGCAAGGGTCCTACTATAAAAACATAAATACCTAAAATGAATGTATTGAAAACAGAAACAGCCTGTGGAGGAAGAAAAAGCTTCAATATACCCTTCACTGCTGCAGCTATCAACACAAGATGTGCTCCTGATAAGGCAAATATATGGGCAAGTCCCAAAATAGATGCATCCTTTTTTATATTCTCCTCTATAGAGGATGATGAGAGTAAAAGCATTGAAGCAAGGTTTCTTGAATAATATGCACTCTCGCTGTTGTCCGTTTTGTAAAGCACCATTATTCTGTCGAGAATGTCATCGTATAATGAACTACGAAGCCTTATAAAAAAACCGGGTTCTTTTATCCTTTTTAGCCTGTATCCCCTGTATATTCCGTTTTTGTAATTATTGATGTAGAAAACAGCCTGTTCTCCATATCTCAGTTTTATAGCCGTATGTGGCATGCTTATTCCTACAATTCCCTCAGCTGAGGCCTTTATACCCTTTTGTTTGTTTTCTATGCTGTTTAGTTTTACATAATACATACTTCTTCCATCCCTTGTATAGGATGAATCCTTTATCATTGTTCCTTTGATAATTGATATATCGCTGTTTTTCAAAACGATTTTCGGAACATTTGAGAAAGAAAACCAAATGTAAAAAGACAGCCATGCAATAAGCAACAACAGACACACAAAAAAACGCACGGTAAAGATCCTGTTATTGCTTTTAAAGGACAAGCAAAGTATAACAAAACCCAAGGCAACACTAACAATCGCCGCATGGACTGTTTTTTCTGTGATAAATACTATTGCTACAACAAAACTAGCATAAAGCCCTATGAGAGTATCCGTATTTTTTTCTGACAATAATACTTTTTTAAACACATAGTATTTAGTACTCTCAATTTGTCATTTAAAGGCATTTACTATGATTGTTTGATAAACTCGTCTATTGCAAGGTAGTATCCATCCTTACCTTTACCCATAATTGTTTTTTTAGCATACAGCGAAACATAGCTTGTTTTTCTGAACTCTTCCCTGTTGTTTACATCGCTAAGATGTACTTCTATAGTAGGAATATCCACGGCTTTTAGAGCATCAAGAATAGCTATGCTTGTATGGGTATAAGCGGCAGGATTTATAATAATGCCATCAAATCTTTTGTAAGCCTTTTGTATTTTATCAACAATCTTGCCCTCTGAATTGGACTGATAAACGGTGAGTTTAACGCCGTTAGCAGAAGCATATTGTTTTAATCCCCTCATTATGTCTTTATACATCATAGAGCCATATATGCTTTTTTCTCTTATTCCAAGCATATTTAAATTAGGTCCGTTTATAAGTAACAGCTTCATTTATCCCCCGTTTTTAATCAATTTTATAAGATATTTAACTGCTAAAACAATGTAACACGCCTTTTTATGACATTTGTTTACATTTCAACATTTTTTGGATTTTATTAAATTTTTTATTTTGTTGTATTGAAACGCTTATTTATTTTATATAAACTACAATGCAATTAATTTTGAAGAACGCACCTTGTGCAAATCCAAATTCTTCATTAAACAGGGGAAAGAAAATGTCTTTATCAGACGGAAAAATTAAACGCGACAATTTTACATCTCGCTGGGGCTTTGTTTTAGCATCTATCGGTTCTGCAGTGGGGATGGGAAATATATGGCGCTTCCCCGTTATGATTTCAACCTATGGAGGGTTAACCTTTCTTATTCCATATGTGATATTTGTGATCATAATTGCTTCAACGGGAGTAATTGAAGAATTCTCCCTTGGAAGATTATTTTCATCAGGTCCTATTGGAGCATTTAAAGGCGCTATGGAATCATACGCAGAGGACAACAACAAAAGTGTTAAAAAAGCAGGCAATGTAGGAAAATCATTAGGATTTATACCTGTGCTTGGATCCCTGGCAATGGCCATTGGATACACCGTTGTTATGTCATGGATACTCAAATACGCCTTCATGTCTGTTTTCGGCTCATTGTATGCTATGGGACAAAACATGGATGTTATAGGCGCGACATTCGGAGAGACCGCATCCGCATGGGGTGCTAACATATGGATAATCTTAACAATATGTGTGAGTTTTATAATAATGTTCTTTGGTGTATCCGGCGGTATAGAAAGGGCTAATAAGGTAATGATGCCTATCCTGTTCTTCTTGTTTGTTGCTCTTGGAATATACATTTCAACATTAAACGGAGCAAGCGAAGGGTACAAATATATCTTCTCAATCAATCTTCCGGAATTCGCATCCGTACAAGATGCATTTAAATTTTGGGCAAAGATTCTTGTGTTTGCATTCGGTCAGGCATTCTTCTCTTTGTCTGTAGCCGGTAACGGATCGGTTATTTACGGCTCGTATCTCAAAAAGGATGCTGATCTTCCTCTTTCAAGCAGAAACGTTGCTGTATTTGATACACTTGCTGCCCTTTTAGCCGCGCTTGTTATTATACCTGCCATAGCTACTACGGGAGGTGTTGTTTCTACAGGTGGTCCGGGACTGATGTTTATTTATCTTGTAAACGTTATAAACGGAATGGCTGGCGGAAGAATAATAGGTGCTATCTTCTTTATTATCGTAACATTTGCTGGATTATCATCCATTATCAACCTTTACGAAACACCTATTGCTTTCTTACAGGATGAGTTTAAGATTAAAAGATCAACAGCAACGATTATCATGCATGTATTAGGCGGAGGTATTGCAATATGTATTCAGGCAATTACTGCACAGTGGATGGATGTTGTTTCAATATATGTTTGCCCGCTTGGCGCATTGCTTGCCGGTATAATGTTCTTCTACTTCCTTAATAAGGATAAGGCATTATCCGAGGTTAACCGTGGAAGCAAGAAACCAATCGGAAAGTGGTTTTATCCTGCAGGAAAATACGTATATTGTTCTCTTGCATTAATTGCACTTGTATGCGGAGCATTCTTTGGTGGAATAGGTTAATTTAATAACCGACAAAGCCCTGTTATGAACACTGTTTCTTACAGGGCTTTTTTTTATTCTGATATTGTAGGGTAAATTCTTTTTACGGCAAATGTGAAGAAAGGATTTGCCGCAAATGTCAGAACAAACTTTAACAGATATGTTGAAACAAGAATGCTTATAAACACATTAGTTTCATAAATACCATAGAAGGCTATGGAGCAGAATAATAATGTATCTATAAACTGTGAAATCAACGTTGAACATATATTTCTGAAAATAAGAGCTTTTTTAAATTTGTTCTTTAAGTAGTCAAAAGAATACACATCGTGAATATTTGACACAAGGTACGCTATAAGCGAACCGGCTGTTATTCTTAAAAATGGTGTGAACAGCGTTTTTAAAGCCTCTGAGGTGGGCGTTGAAGGACGAGAGAGCAAAAGAGTAAGGAGCATTAATACAAGCGTCATAGCCGATGCTAAAAAACCAAGATAAACGGCTTTTTTTGCCGTCTTTTTATCATAACATTCGCTTATTATATCAGTTGCCAAAAAAGATGCCTGATATAATGCGTTACCGTGTGTTATGACAATTGAAAAAATCTCTATAGTCTGAGTAACGAGAATATTGGCAAGAATCACTGAAATTCCTATAAAAGCAAACAAACCTGCCTTACCGAACAATTTAAAAAACAACAATAAAAACGCAAATGTTATTATTGTACTAATAATCAAGATAAAAAAATTCATATATTAACTACACAAAGTTTTATGCATTTTAAGGATTGCAGAAAATAAAGATTTATAACTCAACCCTGCTACCGTGGTATCATCTCCATATATCCTTTTAATTAGACTCTTGCCGGTTTTCTGTATTCTGTATGCGCCGGCTGCCCCTTCCCATTCATTTGTATCAATATAATCTGCAATTTCTTTTTGAGTAATATCATCCCTGAACTCAACAACTGCCGTATCGGTTTCGGGTATGGATACGTATCCCTCATTGCTTGCAAATGTAAGCACCATAGATGTGAAAACCGTATGGAACCTGTTGTCTATAAGATAGCTTAGAATGTTGAATGCGTCTTTTTTATTTTGAGGCTTGCCTATAATCGGATACGAACCGATAAGTCCTTTAGTGGATTTTTTTTTCATTTCGGGTACATTAGAGAGAGCTATAACAGTATCTGCGCTTATAATCGGATAACAAACCTTAGATAAATCATTATCCTTTATAAAAGAGTTTGTTTTTGTAATAGCATTCTTAAGAGTAATATACCTTGGATTGCCAAGACGAGAATTATCCTCTGCTGCGTTCTGCGGGCGGACAATTACATTTACTCCATAATTCTTCAGTAATTCCAACCGTGCAGCAGAGGATGATAACAGTATAACATTTTTCAAGCTTGAAAATGCTAAGTCGTGGCAATCAGCAAAAGGCTCAAAAGAATCACAAATCTCCACAATTTACCCTAATGTTGTGAGTGATTTTTCTTTTTCTGAAGCGAGTGATGAAACAGAAGCAATATAGGAATCTGTGATTTTTTGAATCTTATTTTCTGCATCCTTACGCTCATCTTCACTGATCAGCTTATCTTTCTCAAGCTTTTTTACCTCGTCAATACAGTCGCGTCTTATACCTCTGAGAGAAACTTTATGCTCCTCTGCCATCTTTGCGGCTTCTTTTGACAACTGCGCTCTTCTTTCTTTTGAAAGCGGAGGAAAAGCAATGCGAATAACTTTTCCGTCATTAGACGGGTTAAAACCGAGGTTTGCAGCAAGAATAGCTTTTTCTATTGCTCCTATAAGATTTTTATCCCATGGCTGAATGACAAGCAAACGTGCCTCCGGAACAGAGAGAGTTGCAACTCCTGATAGTGGTGTTTCACTGCCATATGCTTCAACACGCACAGGATCGAGAACGGAGGCTGACGCCCTTCCCGTTCTCATGGAATCATATTCCCTCTTAAGTGCGTCAATAGACGCTTTCATCCTATCTTCTGCTTTTTTTATTACATCGCTAACCATAAGTTGTTATGCCTCAACATACCAATAGTCTGTGATATCAAGTTTAAAGCCTGTTTCTTTACATACGGCTGCAAGGGCTGATGAAACGCTCATTGAATCGTCCTTGACATATGCCTGTGATAAGAGACATACCTCATCATAGAGTTTTTTCAACTTACCCTGAACAATGCCTGCTTTAACCTTTTCGGGCTTGTCCAAAGATGCAACCTGACTGTTGAAGATTTCAAGCTGTTCGTTTTTATAAGAATCATCAACGGTTTTATCAGAAAGATAAAGAGGATGGAAAGCAGCAACATGAAGAGCTACAGAGTGCATAAAGTCTTTAATCTTGTCGTTGTTATAAGCATCCTCACAGCATGCTGAGAACTTAACGGCAACGCCAAGAACTCCTCCCATATGAAGGTATCCCTCAACCCTCTCGTTTTCTTTAAGAGGAATGTAGATAACACTCTTAACGCTCATATTCTCTTTAATTGTTGAGATAAGTGCCTCTACCTCTTTTTTCATCTCGTCGGTAGGAGCGTTTAATTTATTGCTAAGAGCGATATCGGCAAGTTTATCACCAAGTGCAACAAAGGCTTCGTTGCGTGCAACAAAATCCGTTTCACAAGAGAGTGTTACGATTGAAGCTCCTTCCTTGTTACTCTTGATTGTTACTTTTCCGCATTCGGTTGCTCTGTCTGCTCTTTTGGCAACAGCGGCAAGTCCCATCTTTTTAAGAATTTTTTCTGCTTCTTTTATATCTCCGTTTGCGTCTGTAAGTGCCTTTTTACAGTCCATCATACCGGCACCTGTAATATCGCGCAAATTTTTAACCATTTCTGCCGTAATCTGCATTTAGTCCCCCTTATTTTGCTTCGGCATTAGCCGTTTCTTCTTCGTTGTCCTTATCTACAACAACAACGTTGTTCATTTCTTTTTCTTCTTCCAAGCTTTCGATAATCTCAAGTCCTACCTGTGTTTCGGCTTCAAGAACAGCATCTGAGGCTATATGAGTCAAAAGTGAAATAGAACGAATTGCATCATCGTTACCGGGAATTGGGAAATCGATAAGAGTGGGGTCTGCATTTGTATCAACAACGCCCACTACCGGAATACCGAGTTTTCTTGCTTCCTGCACTGCTATGCTTTCTGCACGAGTGTCAATGACAAACAGAATGCCGGGCAGTTCTGTCATCTCCTTGATACCACCGAGGTTCTTTTCAAGCTTTGCTTTCTCTGCCATAAGTAAGGCCTGTTCTTTTTTAGTAAAGCTTTCGATAACACCGTCGGTTTCCATTTTTTCTATGTTCTTTAATCTTCCAACGGATTTTCTGATTGTTTGAAGGTTTGTAAGAGTTCCGCCAAGCCATCTGTTGTTAACATACGGCATTGAGCATCGTTCTGCTTCTGATTGAATTGTGAGTTGTGCCTGTTTTTTCGTTCCTACGAAAAGCACTGTTTTTTTGTTTCTTACAGCCTGTCTGATAGCTTCGTATGCTTTTTGAATGCATGCTGTAGTTTTTGCAAGGTCAACAATATGTATTCCCTGTCGTGATTGAAAAATGTATGGAGCCATTTTTGGGTTCCATCTTTTTGTTTGGTGTCCAAAGTGAACACCGGCCTCTAAGAGGTCTTTCATTGTAATAACTGACATCCCTTTCTCCTTTGCACAAAAGTGCACCCTTAGTCTATTACACGGGCATAGGAACAATAAATTCAAATGCCCGGAGATTCTTATATTATTATTCTATAAATTGTATTCTGTTTCAAGATTACAAATTATTTTAGTTTGACAAAGTGCTTATAAGCTTATCAATTTCAGCGTTTGTCATGCCACCCTTCAAAAGGTAATTCCTTGCGCCTTTTTGCAAAACGGACGGCGTGAGTTTATTTACATCCTTTTCAAGTGTGATCAGCTTAAGCATTTCATCTATGTTATTTTTTACAATAACGCCGTATCTTTGAGGGTCATTCTCCTTTGTAATCCCATAATAGTTTTCGTATGACTCCATGTAATCCTTTACAATATCATTGTAGTCTGCACCACATAACGCCTCAAGGAGCGCGCTTGTAAATCCTGCTCTGTCCTTGCCTTCCGTACAATGAATCAATATCGGTGTTTTGTGAGCGCCATTTACAAGCGTTTTCAAGCCGTTTACAAGACTGTTCATAAACGATTCTGATGAGAAATCAACGGCCATGTTCAGGGCGATTACATCCCCTCTTTTATAAAGTGCATCATAATATGGAGATGAAGCGCTGTTTCTTTGTTCAATTTCTTCATTTGAATCTGCAAGGTTAATAACTGTGTTTATGCCGGCTTTTTTGATAAGTGAATCGGCAATAGATGCCCTGTTGTTCACATTGTCACTCGGACTTGAAGAACGATACAGTTTGCCATCCTTTATACTGCCCTCTTCAATTTCTCTAAAATTGGCAAAAACCTCATCCGATTTATAATCATTTCTGTCATTTGAATACCTTAATGAATTTAATACCTGCTCGGATAAAGCTCCTTCTCTTTTTGACAGCTTTATAGTTACGGTATCTCCAACCTTAAGGTTTGCAACCTCGTATATCTTACCATAGTTGATACAGGCGGCTACTGTTTTGTGTCCCGGATATGCCCTTAACAGAGGTTCACCTTTTTTAACGTAATAACCATCAAAAAACGGGATATCCTTGAACTCATATCCGTTGCTGAACACCAGATCAACAGTATCTCCAAGTTTATACCCGTCCTCAAATATTTTTTCAACAGTTAAATCAAGATTTGCATGACCATATTTTTCAAACCCTACAATTGTTGCCTGTTCATGTGGCACCTCGTTTTTAGAATTGTTTGAAGCGCAAGACACTACTAAAAGGCTTAGTAAGACAAGTACGGTTAAAGCTTTTTTAACATTATTCATTATTTCCTCCAATTATGTATTAAATATTAACCTATAAAAAAATTATGTGGAATATTATTGATTTAAAATTGTATTGTACAATCAGAGAATGAAAAAAGCATGAATAAATGAATGCCAAAACGCCGTATGATCATAATGCTTGTGCTGAAATCTTTTTATCTTCATCTGTTATTTCACTTTCGTTCTCAAGAACTTCATCTCCGGAAACAGGCACTTCTCCTCTGAGATTTTCCGTAAGACTCTCTCTTTCGTCCCGTATCTCAACCTCATTTCCATAGTTTCCGTATGACCATTGTCAAGGTTTATTATTCTGCCCATACTTCCTCCTTTTGCAATGGAACAATATTATTCTCACAAATTCTCTTTTTCATTTTTCATCTTCTCTTAGCTAATGTTTTTGTCTTCCTTTTTATTTTGCACGCTCTCATTACTCGCACTTTTAGACTTATCTCTCCTCGCCGTTCACTATGGATTTAATATAGTTTGCACTGCCCATGAGATTGATGTGTCCTTCATCTGTGGAAACATAAAGCATTGCCTTTTCCTTGCCTGTCTTGTCTTTGAAAGTTGTTTTTTTTATCTCACCTTCCACCATTACTCTTTTGCCTGTTTTGAAGTACTTTTCAATAAGATTCACTTGTGTCTGATTCTGTGTTTTCATGTTTATATAAGTGCTTTCTGTAAATTTTTCTCGTTTATCCTT
>JAQYLW010000053.1 GCA_028719825.1 Spirochaetales bacterium
TGAATCTGTTACAAAGCCAGTGGGGCGTAAAACAAAAGCAGCAACGAAGGTTGCACCGTCAAAAACAACTTTAGAAAAGGGTAAGAAAGCAAGCGTGTCAAAAGGCGCTAAAAAAGCAGCATCTTCGATCGAAGAAAAAACACGTGAACAGGATACAGCAAACTCCGCCTCTTTTAAAAACAGGTATAAGCAAATCTGTAACGAAATACTTATATGGATCGAAAAGAATCAGACACGCAGCATAACGCAGGAGGAACTCGGAAAGTTCATTCATTTTGAGGACCGTGACGAATATCCTGAAATCGAGGATAAAATCAACGAATTTCTCTTAAAAAAGAAAATAAACCTTGTTGTGTACCCTGAGGACAAGCTTGAAGAAATTTCATCGGAAGAAGAACCTCCGCTTGACGCTATGGAAGAAGAAGATATTGCGGATGACGAGGATGAGTTTTTTGAAGAGGACGAGGATAGGGAATACAGCGACGATTTTTCTTCCATTATCGACAGAGAGGAAGATTCGGAGTGCTACGAGATAACCGGGCTTAAAAATTCATACGATCCGCAAAAGATATATTTAAGCGACTTAAGACATTACAAACTCCTTGATAAAAGCGAGGAACAGGAGCTTTCAAGGGAGATGAAGCAGGGTATAGAGGACGCTTTAAAAGTAATCAAATCAACGGGCCTTATAATAACATGTCTTAAGAAAATTATGGATGTGCTCGGCGAAGAAACAGAGGATATAATAGAGGACGAAGAAGCCGAAAAAGAAAGAAACGCCGAAATCAAACGATATAACGAATTCTATGCAAAAGAGCTTAAGGGTACTTTGGGCAATGAAATCAAAAAATATGTTGCTCTTAAGGAAGAAAAACGAAGTCTCGGAGTAAATGTTTTAGAAGATGAGGAGCTGAGAAAAAGAAGAGCAAAGATCCTCAAACACATTGCTTCGTTAGATCTGTCCATAGAGGACACCATGGCTATTGCCGAAAGGTTCCACACTGCCAAGAAAGACCTGATGAAAATAAGGAATGAAAGAACAAGAGCGCTTGCGCTTTTGGGTATTACCTCCGTAAGCGGAGATATAAGCAAGGAAGTTTATTCAAAAGAGCTTAGGGGAATTAACAGGGATCTGCTTTTGCAGTCAAAACGCGAAGAAATAGAAAAACGCCTTAGGTTAACTGCAGACGAAATACGCTCCTACATTTCCATAATTCAGCAAAACGAAAAGCTATGCGATTCAATTGAGTTTGATTTTGACTCCACAGCGGACCTTATTATCAGCAATGATGATGAACTTTTAAAAGGCGAGATAACATTACAGAACGCAAAAAAACATCTTATAGAGAGCAATTTGCGTCTTGTAATTTCTATTGCAAAGAAATATCGTAATAGGGGATTGTCTTTCTTTGATCTTGTTCAGGAAGGTAACATAGGATTGATTAAGGCCGTTGAAAAATTTGATTATACTAAAGGATACAAGTTTTCAACATATGCAACATGGTGGATAAGGCAGGCAATAACAAGGGCAATATCCGATCAGGCAAGGGTCATAAGAATTCCTGTTCATATGATAGAACAGATAAATAAGGTTTCACGTGAGCAAAGAACGCTTATGCAAACCTTAGAAAGAGAGGCGACGGACGAGGAGATTGCAAAGAATCTCGGCTGGACAAGCGAAAAGGTTAAAAACGTAAAAAGCGTATCCAGAGACCCAATTTCGCTTGAAACGCCCGTTGGAGAGGAAGAGGATTCACAGCTGTCCGACTTCCTTGAGGATAAGCTTGTGACAAATCCGGCAAAACAGACCGAATTAAAACTGTTCCAGGAGGATGTTAAAACAGCCCTTGGTGACCTAACCAAAAGGGAACAGGATGTTCTTAGAATGAGATACGGTTTGGATGACGGATACAAGTCCACATTGGAAGAAGTTGGTCAGTACTTTGGTGTAACGCGCGAAAGAATTAGACAAATTGAGGCAAAGGCAAAGGGCCATTTGAAAGAAAAGAGCAGGCTGAGATTATTAAAAGACTATAAAGATATGTAATAAAGGAGAGGGCATGAAAGATATTTTAAAAAAACTGTCAATGTTACAGAAGGTTCTGCAGGAGTATTACGAGCTTGAAAAAGAAATTGAGTCTATTCCCAAGGATTTGTCGGATAGAGACGAAATGCTTTCTCGTAAAAGGGAACAGTACGCAAAGGCTATTGAAAAAGAGCAGGATTTAAAAAAGAAAGTTGTTGAATTTGAAGAGGCTTATAACAATGCAAAAATAAAAAGGGCAGAGCTTGAAGCTAAGAGCGCCGGCATTACAAGCCAAAGGGAGTTTGAAACACATCAGATAGAACTTTCTAAAGCAAAGGAAACAGAGCACAATTTCTACAACCTCAAAGAGGATACAAAACGCCGTGTTGTTCAGGAAGCGGAAAATGTTGCCGATATTCAGATGACCCTTAATGAGTTGCAGAAAAACGTTGATGAGGATAAAAAGAACATTAGTTCAAGGTTGGATGAGCTTATCAAAGAGCGAGATGCTTTAAAACAGAAAAAGGATAAGTATTCCAAAGATATAGACCCCACATTGTTGTTCAAATTTGAAAGAATCGTAAAAACCAAGGGCGGCGGAAGCGTAGCCGTTAAAGGTAGGGTTTGTCAGGGATGTCATATGGAACTGCCCGTTCAGTTTGTAAACACAATCAAAAAGGGTGAAGAAGTGATGTTCTGCCCCTACTGCTCCCGTGTTTTGTACTATCAAGAAGGGGATGACAGCGATATTGACGTATTACATGACGACAACATTCTTCTTGATGAAGAAGATGAAAATGATATCATAGACGACGATATGGATATCATGATGTCGGATGATGACGATAACGATGTTATTGCATCGGAAGATGAGTTCGATTTCTAACAATTTTTGAATCGCGCTTAGTCTTTTGCGGATTTTAAAATTGCGGTGGATTTCAAATTTTGAATTCCACCCATAAAGCACACTGTGTTAAAAATCCGTAAAGGACAGCGTTTTTTAACTTTTTTGCTTATTATAGACACATTCTGTTCAATTAACTAATATTAATAATAAGGTGCACACGACAATCGCGCTCATTTTTTGAGTGAGGAAAGTCCGGGCTCCTCACGGGGAAAGGCCGGGTAACACCCGGAAGCTGAAAGGCTTGGAAAGTGCAACAGAAAACAAACCGCCATAGTTGGTAAGGGTGAAAAGGCGTGGTAAGAGCACACCGCAGATTCGGTAACGGAGATGGCATTGTAAACCCCCTTTGGAGCAAGATCAAATTTCGGATTAGCCCGTGTATTGTCCGATGGTAGATCGCTTGAGCGTTGTGGAGACATAACGTCTAGATAGATGATTGTCCGTTTAGTTTATAACTAAATGACAGAACCCGGCTTATGTGCACCTTTTTTTTGATAATAATTCAAAGAAAAAGCAGGGATGGTAGGACTCGAACCTACGAATACCGGCACCAAAAACCAGCGCCTTAACCGCTTGGCAACATCCCTGTTTTAGTAAATAGCCTTGTATAATCGGGTATCTATTCCTTCCTTTCTCCAAGTTTCGGTCATATTAAGAAGCTCTTTGCTTGGGGAAGGAATAAAGAACGTACTCCCAGATCCGGACAGTTCCCATAATTCTGTTCCTGTTATACCGACCAAGTACTTATAATATATTTTATTCTGTCTTAAATCAATAAAACGAACAACATTTTCTGCGTCTGCTTCTTTGTATGCATCTGCGGTTGACATTTTATAATTCGGCAAGTGTACAAGGTATTCCTTTGGAACAGGTGATGTGGGAGAGATAATTTCGCCTATGCCTTCAACATAAGCATATGGTAATCCCGATACGAAGAATGGCACGTCTGCACCTATCTTTATGGCAATAGATTGCATTTCAAATGAGTCTAACGGATTTGCGCCTAAATTTAGCGCCATGTAGTATTCTTCAAGAGCATGAAGTACGCTTGCGGCATAGGAGGAGGAGGCGCCCAGTCCTGCCTCGTAGGGAAGCGGATTTTCTATTTGTACCTTTACAATAACGGGGCATTCACGTCTTTTGCTCCATAGATCAACAGCTTTAACGATGGTGTTATAATACTTGTTGTTTTCAATATCGTTAACAAATGTTCTGGAAACATAAGCATTAGGGTTATCTTCTATGTCTATTTTCATTTTTGCAAACATGTCTATTGCAACAAATGTTGATGTAAGCTTGTGATAGCCATTTTCTGTTTTTTCGCCGGTAAGGGTGAGATTTAAATTTAATTTGGCATATGCGGATTTTAGAATAGTCAGGGGTTTTATAATACTCATTTGTTTCTTCCTTTATATAACTGTGCGTAATCAGGGAGGGAAAGGTAATAGAGCATAAAATACAGAATGTGCACGAGGTTTGCCTGATACGGCAAAATGATGAATTTAAGAACAAGAGCAATTATGGTTAATCCAAAAAACAACAGCGAGGATATGCTAAGATTGCGCAAAGCCTTTTTTTCTTTGTCATACGAAATGGCGAACAAGCCCTTGAATGCAAATAGCACGGGGAATATCAACAGTGGATTGATAAAGATGAGATTTTGGTTTTTCCATGCACAGTCAAAAATCGTGTATAAGCACATATAGCTCATTGCCAATGATAATACTAACATAAACAGTAAAATCAAACCGTTTATAAGAGAGAACACCTTTTTTGCAAAACGTTCTATTTTGGTAGTGTACAGAATCTTTAGTACTATATTCAGCAATACAATCTGAATAATAATGAGCATTAAAATCGTATATGAGGAGGCACCTTTACTTTCACTGACATTGTAGTCATATTTGTTATGCCATATGCTTTCGCCCTCAAGGGCAACGATATGCTCTTTTTCTCCTAAATCATTGTTTACGGTTATGCTTCTTAATGAGTATTCAAGAACTGAGGGGAGAAACATAGCTTCGTAATAGCTTATGGTCCTATCCTGAATTGCGCCTTCTGCAATTCCGAACACGGTTTCTACTATAACATGAGGGGTGGTTTGAGGTGAGATTGCTTCTCTTCTTGTTCCAAACTCCCTTTGTCCAAACTCCTCTAAGGCCCCATCATAGGCAACATTTAGAATATCACGAACTCTTGTCGAGCAATTGTCGGTAAAAAAGTTATAAAGATACTTATTCCTATCTTCTCCCGCGTTGAACTTTAGGAAGGATTCAATTTGTTTTTTCTTTTCATCGCTTATGTTTATTAATCTGTAGTATTTTACGCTTCGTGAAACATCCCTCATATAGTTTTCCAAAAATTTTACCGTGTTTCCGTAGGATAGGGCGTAAAACATCTTGCCTTGTATCACGTTTTTAACAAAGCCTTTTTCATTGGGATTAAAAACCCCGTAATCATATAGGGTTTCCTCTCCGTTCTTATAGCGAATAATTATTCCGACATGCCCGTAATACTCATGCACACTGCTTCCGGGGCCGTAAAACACTATTACTATATCCTTTATTTCTTCTTCCGTTTGTGTAAGAAATTCCTTGTTTTGTTCAAAAGAGGACAGCAGAACGTCACTGTCGTATGATTGAGGCGTATCAAAGTAAGTGAATGAAATTGCATACAGAGGAACAAATAGCAAGAATGATAGAGTAATGAAAATAATCGCCTTTTTCACGCTGTTCTAATAATATAATAAAGCACGGCTTATTGTAAAATATTAACCTGTTACAGACTATGCTATGATTTCGTTAATATTCTTTTGAATAAAATCACAAAATGTATTTATCAAAGGGGTGGTTTCGTCTTTTACAAGCGCAAGGGCGATTGTCCTATATACCCGATTCGACAGGTGTTTGACTACAATTCCCTCAGTGTTGTTTTTTAAAATAAGCGATGGCATTATGCTGACTCCCAGGCTCTGTCTTACCATTGCCATTATTGCATAATCGTCTTTGGTGGTGTATTTTACGTTAAGTTTAAGACCCGTGTTATCCATTACCCTTCTAAAGTCGTGGTTTGAGGATTCAAGAAGCGTAATAAAGTCATCTCCGACTATGTCCTTTATATCGCAAGAATCATTTTTTACAAGGCGGTGTGTCGGCGGAAGAATTGCCAAGAGCTCGTCTTTATACAAGGGGATCGTTTTGCATTTTAGCGATAGGGGCAGGGCAACAAATGCAAGATCAACCGCTTTTGTTTGTATCCAGTTTTCTATATCCGCATAATCTCCGTTAAACAGTTTGAAGTGAACATCTTTATAAAGAGCAGTGAAATTTTTGATAATCTTGGGCAGCCAATGCGTTCCTACGCTTGTGAACGTCGCTATAGATATTGTACCGCTTACGGTAGCGGACAGCTGTTTTGCATTTTCAAACAGGGCATCCTCGTTTTTAATTATGGACTTTATTAATGGAATGAGCTTCTCTCCTTCTTCTGTGGGAGATACGCCTTTTTTACCCCTTTTAAGCAGGCTTACACCCAAGGTGCTTTCTACATCTTTTATGATATGGCTTATCCCTCCTTGAGTGTTGCCGTATTTTTCTGCAACCTCAGTAAGGCTTTTAAGTTCAAAAGCAGAAAGGAGAACCCTGTATTTTTTTATATCCATAAAATAATATTACCCTCTTGTAAAATTTTTTGTAAAGTTCTAATATTCATTTTATTATTAATAAAAATAATGATATCCATTAAAAATATTAATGGATACTGTTTGGAGGAATAAAGTGGGATCTGCGGTTGTTCAAAATCTTATAGCAATTTCCATATACATGCTCCTTGTTGTTGGTATAGGGGTGTACTTTGCCAAAAAAGCGAACAAAAACGCCGAATCGTATTTTTTAGGTGGAAGGAGCTTGGGTCCATGGGTTACTGCGTTTAGTGCAGAAGCATCCGATATGTCGGGATATTTGCTTATGGGAGTTCCTGGTCTTGCATATTGGACAGGATTAGCAGAAGCAGGGTGGACTTGTATAGGGCTTGCTTTGGGAACATATCTCAACTTTTTAATTGTCTCAAAAAGGCTTAGAAGATACAGTGTTGCCCTTGATGCGTTCACCATTCCCGACTTTTTTTCAAAGCGCTTTAGGGAAAGCAAAAAAATACTCATGATGATTTCTTCCTTAATTATCATAATATTCTTCGCGGTATATGCAGGACAGTGTCTTAGTGCCTGTGGCAAGCTTTTTGCAAACGTCTTTGGCATTTCCTATCATACAATGATGATTGTTTCTGCGATTTTCGTATTAGGATATACATTCCTTGGAGGCTTTCTTGCAGAGAGCGCATCGGATTTTATGCAGGCTGTGATAATGGTAGGCGTGCTTGTTGTAGTTATGATTCTCAGTACGGTTCATGCAGGCGGATTTGGAGCTATTATAGAAAATGCAAAAAATATAGACGGTTATTTTTCGTTAGTTAAAACAGCCAACCCCTCAAGTGTTGATGTGAATGTGTTTGGCGCGGCAAAGCCGTTTACATTCCTTTCTATAATTTCCACCTTGGCATGGGGCCTTGGTTATTTTGGAATGCCCCAGATTCTTTTGCGCTTTATGGGTATCAGAGAAGAAAAGGAACTCAAACTGTCACGTCGTGTTGCCGTAATATGGGTTGTGATATCCATGGCTGCTGCAATGTTTATAGGTATTGCCGGGCGCAGCATAGCAGGACTTGATTACATTTCTAACATTGCATCCGAAAACGTGTTTATTGATTCTGCCGCAAAATTCTTACCTCCTCTTCTTGCCGGACTTGCCGCAGCAGGAGTTCTTGCGGCCTCCGTGTCGTCATCCGATTCATATCTGCTTATAAGTTCAAGTGCGGTCAGTCAGAATATCTATAGGGGAATTATGAAAAAGGATGCTACGGAAAAGCAGGTAATGTGGTGTTCTCGCATAACGCTTTGTTTAATAACAGTAGTGGCAATGCTTATAGCATGGAATGCGGATTCAACGATATTTAGAATAACATCCTTTGCTTGGGCAGGGTTTGGAGCAAGCTTTGGTCCTCTTGTTTTGTTTTCTCTGTTTTGGAAGAGAACCACATATATCGGGGCGATAGCAGGAATGGTATCAGGCGGAGGATGTGTGTTCCTTTGGAAACTGTTGATAGGAAAACTTGGCGGAGTATTTGCGGTATATGAGCTTCTTCCTGCCTTTATTATATCTTCGTTAGTTATTGTTGTTGTCTCACTTTTTACACATAACAAGAATGCAGAAGAAATTAATGCTGACTTTGAAAAAGCAAGGGCTTAAATTTTGAGGATTCTGTAAAGTATGATAATATATATCTTAGAATGATTTCACATTCAAGGAGTATATATATGCCAAGTAGAATTCTACTTAAAAATATAGGTACGCTCATGACCGATCCAAAAAAGGAATATCAAAGTGGCGTGGACGTACTTATTGAAGAGAATACGGTAAAAAAATTACAAAGAGATATTGAAGTGACAAGGGGAACAAGAGTTATCGATTGTTCCTCTTGTGTTGTTATACCGGGTATGGTGAACACGCATCACCATTTTTATCAGACACTAACAAGGAACCTTCCCGAAGTTCAAAATGCCAAGTTGTTTGATTGGCTTGTTTACCTTTACGAAGTATGGAAGGGAATAGACGATGAGTCTGTTTACTATTCAACGCTTACGGCATGTGCCGAGCTTTTAAAAAGCGGTTGTACAACCACAACCGATCATCACTATCTGTATCCTCGTGATTTTGCGGGCGATCCCATGGCTGTTCAATTTGAAGCAGCCGATATGCTTGGTATTCGTTTTTCGCCGACTCGCGGAAGTATGAGCCTGTCTAAAAAAGACGGAGGACTACCACCGGACAGTGTTGTTCAGGATGTTGATACCATCTTAAAACATAGCGAAGAATGTATCAATAAATTCCACGATCCCTCTCCAATGGCCATGCACAAGGTGGCGCTCGCTCCCTGTTCTCCTTTTTCGGTAACAAAGGAGTGTATGATTCAAACAAGCCGTTTGGCAAGAAAATACAAAGTGCGTTTACATACTCATCTTTGCGAAACCATGGATGAAGAAAACGATTGTTTAAATATGTACGGGGTCCGTCCTGTTGAGCTTATGCAGCAGTGTGAGCTTATCGGCAGCGACGTGTTTTATGCACACGGCATATGGTTTAATGACGAGGAACTTGAGATATTAAGGAAAAACGGCTGTCATATTGCACATTGTCCGTCGTCTAACATGAGGCTT
>JAQYLW010000054.1 GCA_028719825.1 Spirochaetales bacterium
TGCAGTATGGACATTCTGTTCTCTTCGGAAATGCACTACGGGGACATTGCGGAAATATCGGTTTATATAGACAAAACTTCATTTGACAGCTCTCACCCAATCTATTACGCTTCTTTTGACAACTGTTCTTTTGCAAAAATACAGCTTGGCGTTATTCCTAAGGGAGAAACTAATTTATAAAGAGTCTTGTTGTAATTTTGCATTATTCCTACTAAAAGTGAGCCACATTTAACATATCCTATATTTAATGTGATAAAATAACATTATCAAGTATAGGAGGACTTCATGAAAAAATTACTATCTGCTTTAGTAGTGTTTATCATGGTATTGCAAGCTTTCGTATCATGTAGCAAAAAAGAATCCGGTACATCACCGGATGTAGCAAAAGGCCAGAAAACAGCTAAGGATTACAAGATAGTCCTCTTGCTGCCCGGTCAGGTGAACGATCAGGGATGGAATGCTTCAAACTATTCCGGAGTTGTTGAATGTAACGCAAAACTTGGAACGAATATGGAATTTGTAGAAAGCGTTCAGCCTCAGGATTTTGAATCCGCATTTAGAGAATATGGCGAAAAGGGATATGACATTGTAATGGCTGCAGGCTCTCAGTTTGACGAGGCTTGTACGCGCATCGCTCCACTCTATCCCAACACACGATATATGATTGTAAACGGAGCGGCTGCAACAACAAGCAATATGTCACCCTTGTTCCCAAAAGAATATGAGGCAAGCTATCTGGCAGGAATCATAGCCGGCTTCCTTACAAAAACAGGAAAATTTGGACTAATAGGCGGTGAAGAGAACCAGGCAATGGTCAATCTTATGGCAGTATATGGAAAAACCGCAGTTGAAATTGCAAAGAACAGGGGCATTAAAGACGCATCATATAACCTTGCTTATGCAAACAGTTGGAGCGACATAGCAAAGGGTAAGCAGATGGGTGAAAATATGATCAGAAACGGTGCAGATGTTATGTTTGCTTATGCTAATGAACTTGGACTTGGCGTTATCAATGCCGCAATGGAAAACGGCAAATATCATGTAGGGTATGCTGCCGACCAAACAAAGATCGATCCGAAAACAGTTGTGGCATCAATAGACTTTAAATTTGCCAATATGTATCTTTGGGCGATAGACAGCTTTATCAAAGGGAATCTGCCCGGCGGAAAGATGTATGAAGTTGGCATTAAAGAAGATTTATTCGCACCTATATGGACGAATAACGTAACGGACGAAATCAAGAATGCCGTAAATAAGGCAATGGATGACTGCAAACAGGGTAAAGTTGATCTTAAAAAACTCTTTTAAGTATTCATACATCAATATGGTTTCCGCTCCGTTTTCCTCGGGGCGGATTTTTTTAACAAGCTAAATAATTATGGAAAAAGAAACTGTAATAAGAATAGAGGGTGTTTCAAAATACTTTTCAAAAGTCATAGCTAATAAAGATGTGTCATTTGATGTCCATAAAGGAGAAATAATGGCACTTCTTGGAGAAAACGGAGCCGGCAAAAGCACTATTATGAAGGTGCTTTACGGTTTGTATACACATGATGAAGGACAGATATTCATAGATGGCAAAAAGGTGAATATTGCCTCTCCGCGTGATGCAATAGAGCACGGCATCTCCATGATACAACAGCATTTTTCCTTAGTTGAAACCCATACCGTTACAGAGAATGTAATTTTAGGAACGGTTAAGGGCAAGATAAATATGTCGAGTTACAATGATAAAATCAAGGAACTATGCACTCTATATGGTTTTGATATTTCTCCTCAATCTAAAATTCGCGATCTTTCTGTAGGACAGCAACAAAAAGTAGAAATACTAAAGGCATTGTATCTGAATGCACGTGTATTGATTATGGATGAGCCTACTGCCGTATTAACGCCGCAGGAAGCTGATAGCCTTATGGAGTTTGTAAAAGACTTTGCTTCAAAAGGTGGCTCGGTGATATTTATTACCCATAAGATGCGTGAGGTGATGAGCGTTGCAAACAGAATAGTTGTAATGAAAAACGGACGAGTGTCCGGAATAGTAAACGCTAAGGATACAAACGAAAAGGAACTGTCATCACTTATGATGAACAGTGATAATGAAAGTATAAAAACATCAGTAAACGCTCCCACAGGACCAGTGGCGCTTAGCGTAAACAACCTGTCGTATATTGATAAAATGGGAGTAAAGCGTTTAAATGATGTTTCATTTTACATAAAACAAGGTGAGATCTTTGGCGTAATAGGAGTTTCGGGTAACGGACAAGACGAACTTGCCGAAATACTTTCCGGAGTTATCAACTCCGGCACCGGAGAAATAAAACTGGATAATAAGGATATTTCATCCTTGTCCGTTAGGGAAAGAATAGAGAGCGGAATAGGTTATTTGCCATTAGACAGATTAAAAGACGGAATGATCGGCGATATGACACTATCTGAAAACCTTATGATAAAAGAATCATTTAAGGGTGGTCGATGGGTTAAAAATGGATTTCTCCGCATAAAAGATCTTAAAAACTATACAGAGGCAAAAATTAAGGAATATCAGGTTAAAGCATCGGGAGAAAGCGATTTGGCACGCAGTCTTTCCGGCGGAAATGCACAAAAGATAGTTCTTGCACGCGAAGTTGATGCTGCTAAAAAACTGCTGATACTAAATCAGCCTACACGAGGGTTGGATGTAGGTGCTGTTGACAGGATACACAGAATTGTTATTTCACAGATGCATGAAGGCAAGGCAGTGCTGCTTATATCAACAGAGATATCAGAGATATTTGACATCTGTTCAAGATTCACTGTTATGTACAGAGGAAAGCTTATGGGAATATATAACAACGGTGACTTGAGTATATCTGAGGTTGGATTGTTAATGGCGGGAGTTCAGGTATGAATTTGAATTTTTTTAAAAAAGACGGAGAATTTTTTAAAAAGGGTTATGCAGAAATATTTCTGTTTAATGTTCTTGCAATAGTTATAGGACTTGTTATCAGTTCATTAATGCTGTGTTTCTTAAAACAAAATCCGTTTTCTGTTTATGCCGAAGTTTTTAAAAGAATTTTTAACGACAAGTATTCCGTAGGAGAGATTTTTGTAAAGGCAACTCCGCTGATTTTTACATCTCTTGCTTTTGCTTTTACTTACAAGGCTAATCTGTTTAATATTGGGGCTCAGGGACAGTTCTATATGGGTTCAATAGTTGCGGTTGCGCTCTCACTTGCAATTGGTGATAAAGTTCCAACCGTGATTGTGATTTTGCTTGTTTTGATTTTGTCCTGTTTAGCAGGTGCGCTTATAGGTGGGCTTATTGGCTTTGCAAAGGCAAAAACCGGTGCAAACGAATTTCTTGTAAGTATGATGAGCACATATGTTGTGCAGAACTTTATGGATTTTTTGTTGCGTACGGTTCTAAGAGAAACAAAGGCTGAATATCTTCAGACTAATCCTATCCCGGCGAATGCTTTTTTACCCCGTATTATTCCGGGAACCCGCGTTCACCTTGGAACTCTTATAGCCGTGCTGTTTGCCATTGGAGTGTGGGTCTTACTGTATAAAACAGCATTGGGATACAGGATAAGAGCAGTAGGATATAATAAGGATGCTTCGGAACACGCAGGTATTAATTCTAAAATCATCTTTATTACGGCATTTGCAATAAGTGGAGCCCTTGCAGGGATAGCCGGTTTTACCGAGATAAACGGCGTTCAGCACATGCTGTTGCAGAACTTTAACGCATCTATCGGCTCATTTGGAATAGGGATAGCCATTTTGGCAAATGGGCATCCTATAGGAATAATATTTGCATCCTTGCTGTTTGGTTTTTTAAACGTTGCCGGGACTACCATGGGTAGAATTCCGGGGTTGAATATTCCTGCGAGTATTATAGATTTGAATGAGGGTATAGTCATGATTTGTGTGATTGTATCTTACTTTTTACGAATGCGTTATGTGTCTAAAAAAGAGAAAAAACGTCTGCTTTTGTCGGGAGGGGAGGTATGATTAATACTATAACCGGAATTTTATCAAGTGCCGTAATGATGTGTACTCCACTATTTTTGGGAGCAATTGGAGAGGTTTTTTCAGAGAGAGCAGGGGTGATGGTATGTGCGATAGAAGGTATCTTTTTGCTTGGTGCATGGGGAGGATTTGTAGGCGCATACGCTAGTGGCAGTTTGCTTGTAGGGTTAATCCTTGCCGTAATTATGGGCGTTCTTATGGCGGCGCTATACGGTTTTGTCACTATATGTTTAAAGCAGCAACAGATAGTAATGGGAACTGCCGTTAATATACTTGCAGCAGGCTTGGCAGCATTCTTTCAACGTGTGTTTTTTGGAATTCCCACTGTTCCGCTTCAGGTCAAGCCCCTTAGTCATATTGCTATTCCTTTATTAAGCAAGTTGCCTATTATTGGGCAGGTGCTGTTCAATCAGAATATAATAACATACCTTGCATATATATTGTTCCCTATATCATTCTTTGTGCTTTATAAAACATCTGTAGGTCTTACTATACGGTCGTGTGGAGAAAATCCTGCAAGTGTTGATACGGCAGGAATAAATGTTAACAGAGTTCGATTTTTAACTGTTATCATAGCAGGAGCGCTGGGAGGACTTGCAGGTTCATTCTATACCATAGGATATCTTGGAATGTTCACGACAGGCATCATTGGCGGTAGGGGATGGATAGCATTCGCAATATGCTTTTTGGGCAACTGGAATCCAAAAGGAGCATTATATGGAACACTTGTGTTTGGAATAACAGAGGCAATAACAATATACCTTCAGTCAACGCAGAACATACCTTCTATACCTAACGAGTTTATTATTGCTCTGCCTTATATTTTAACTATTGCACTTACGGTGTCCAAGCGATCATTTGCGGTACCAAAACAACTGGGAATTCCATATAATAAAGAGCTATAAGTGGATAAAATAATCGTAGGAATAGACGAGGCCGGTCGGGGTCCTCTTGCAGGCCCCGTTTATGCCGCAGCAGTTAGTTTTGTAAAGGGCTCACTACCGATTGAAGGCTTGAATGACAGCAAAAAGCTTTCTCCTAAAAAAAGAGAACAGCTTGCGCCATTGATAAAACAGTCATGCTTATTCGGCATAGGATATGCCAACGAAAAAGAAATAGATGAAATAAACATTCTGAATGCTACTTTTTTGGCAATGGAAAGGGCTGTTAATAGTTTGCTTGATAATTTTCATTTATCAATGGACAGCTGTGAATTTTTAATAGACGGTAATATTATTCCGCATTTCTTAAGATCTCAACACTCAACAGCAGTTGTAAAAGGTGATTCAAAAATTCCTGAGATTATGGCTGCCAGCATCCTTGCAAAAACAGAAAGGGATTCATTCATGCTCCTCATGGATTCCCTCTATCCCGAATATGGCTTTAAAAGGCACAAGGGCTATGGAACAAAGGAGCATTTTGAGGCGATACGGAGGTGGGGGTTGGCACCCATCCACCGCCATACTTTCATTAATCCTTGAATCATTGGGTCTTTTTCGCTCCTTCACACACAAAATTCCTTAGGCAGTACACAAAGTACAGCCTTGCGGATATTTTGGTGTTCAGGGAGCGGAAAATCATCCAAGCATTCTGCGGATTGAGATCCTCGAATCTTTGGCATCTTTTGCAAAGTCAGCCTGCAAGCGCTTGATAGTACACAAAGTACAATCTTCGCTTGCTTGCAGGCTTCAACTTTACAAAATATGCTCGAATCTTCTTCGGATTATTTTTTAAAGGTATTAAATCTTCTATGAATTTCCTTAATCCCCAAGGATTATATTATTTTGACGAATAGAGGTAGCAGAAACGCGAAGCAGTGAGGGTAAAGCAAAGAGGAGCATACTTTGTGTA
>JAQYLW010000055.1 GCA_028719825.1 Spirochaetales bacterium
ATTGAATGTAGCTTCCTATTCTTCATTTGCCGAGGACTGGGGTGCCGGAGGGGATATTATTAAGCAATTCCAACAAGAAACCGGAATCACGGTAAATCTTATAAATGCAGGAAGCGGAGCCGAACTTGTGGGTTATATTAAAAATAATTCACAAAAGGAGAAAGTTGATGTTGTTGTGGGAATTTCTGATGATTATATCAATACTGACGTTGCTTCTTTTTTACGTGAGCCTGTTGTATTTGATTACAGCTATTATACATTCTTAAAAAGCAGAGAATCCAAAATAAAAACACCCGATTCTCTTTGGGATCTTACAAAGGATGAATACAATAAGCAGTTTATTCTAATTGATCCGAGAACCAGCTCTGTTGGTCTTGGAGCTCTTTATTGGACAAAAAGCGTTCTAAAAAATGATTTTATAAACTGGTGGGAAAAGGCATTGAAGAATGCGCTTACCGTTGCTTCTTCATGGTCAGAAGCCTACGGATTATTCTTAAACGGAGAGGCGCCTATTGTACTTTCTTACACAACAAGTCCGTGGTATGACATTGCATCGGGTGAAGAACCATATGCAGAAGCGCTTGATTTTAAGGAAGGTCATATAAAATGCGAGGAATATATGGCTGTGTTAAAGTCATCCGAAAACAGTGAAAATGCACAAAAATTCATTGATTTCATGCTGTCCACCTATGCGCAGAAAAAGCTTTCCGATATCAATGTTATGTACCCGGTTGTAAAAAATGACGAGCTACAGAGCATATTTACACATATAAAAGAGCCTAAAACAGTTGTTGCAAAAGACAGTACTGAGAGCGGTGCTCTTATTGATTATTGGCAAGAGCGAATATTATAATTAAGAATATGGGAAAAAACAAAAAAGAAGATAATAAAGACGGAAAAAAACTCAAAGCTCCTTTCGCTTCTCTTACTACTATAAGAAGATTCGGTATTTTAATAGTTACATTTATAGTTGCTTATCTTCCCGATAAGACTCTGGGGATTTCATCAACGATTCGTTCAATAATTATTGGTGTTCTCTTGCTCGTTTGGCTGTTTCTGGAATCAGCTTCACTTCGGTTGGGTTCTGCACGTAAGGCCCTTTATAAAGGACAGAAGGAAAAGGGATGGAAAGCCTTGAATAATCTTGTAAAGCATCCTGTGGTTCCGCTTTCATTCGATGAAAAATTGCAGATAGCTACAATGTTTATACAGCATGGGGAAGATCCTCAAATCGGAATTGAATGCCTTGAAAAACTTCTTAATAAAACAAAGAACGAATACAACAGAATTAAAGCCGCAAACTCCCTTTCTTTGGGATATTATCGCCAAGGGAACATTGAGGGTGCAATAGCTTTGTTGAAAAAATACTATGATGACGGCATTACCGAATTGGGTCTTTTAGTTAACTATTCTTCTTTCTTGCTTGCAAACGGCGAGAGCGAAAAAGCATTTGACGTAATTTTAAAAGGCGGTAATAACATATATATTCTTGATAACCTTGGAGTATATTACCTTGTAAACGGTATGCACAAAGAGGCTATAGAGCTTTATAGAAAGCTGTATGATAATACACAGCCCCGCTTTGTTGAATTCTATATTCATGCATTCCAAAGCGAACTTTATTATCAATGCAAAAATAAAGCATTAGACAGAATAAATACAGCTTTTTCCTGCCCTCGTATAATGACTTCAAAATTCGATAAGGATTATATTGAAAGACTTAAGAAAGCAATAGATAATGCTGCTGACAGAAACAAGGTAAATGCTTCTCCCGCGCTTGTAGCGTTTGGAGAATCTTGGACTCAAAGCAACGGTGTTTATGAACACCCTTGTGAAGAAGACATCAAGTACTATAATACAGAAACAGATGATGATTGCGATTATGATATTGAAGAAGAGAGCGATAACGACGCTCATGAGGATGAATCATCTGAGGTAAAAAACTGAGTAAACTGTAGACGGTCTGTAAAGACTTAATTATAGTTAATCAAAAGGAGGTAAAAATGATTAAGGTTGGTATTAACGGATTTGGAAGAATCGGAAGATTTGTATTCAGAGCCGCAATGGAAAGAAAGGACATTGAGATTGTGGGAATTAACGATTTATGTCCTGTTGACTATCTTGCGTACATGCTTAAGTACGATACTATGCATGGAGCATTTAAAGGGGAAGTTGCAGCCGATGTTGAAAATTCGTTATTGATAGTAAACGGCAAAAAAATCCGCGTAACGGCAGAAAAAGATCCATCCCTTCTTAAATGGGATGAGGTTGGGGCAGAATATGTTGTAGAATCAACCGGTCTTTTCCTTACCAAAGAAAAGGCGGAAGCACATCTCAAGGCCGGTGCAAAATACGTTGTTATGTCTGCACCTTCTAAAGATGATACTCCTATGTTTGTCTGTGGTGTTAATGAAAAAACATACAAGAAGGGAACACAGTTTGTATCAAACGCTTCATGTACAACAAACTGTCTTGCTCCTATTGCTAAGGTTTTAAACGACAAATTCGGCATAGAAGACGGGCTTATGACAACAGTTCACTCCACAACAGCAACACAAAAAACGGTTGATGGTCCTTCCCTTAAGGACTGGAGAGGTGGAAGAGCAGCAAGTGGAAATATCATTCCTTCATCAACAGGTGCCGCAAAGGCCGTTGGCAAGGTTATTCCTTCATTAAATGGAAAACTCACAGGTATGAGCATGAGAGTCCCTACATTGGATGTTTCTGTTGTTGATCTTACGGTTAATCTTAAAAAGCCGGCAAAATACGATGAGATCTGCGCAGCAATGAAAGAAGCTTCTGAGGGAGAACTCAAAGGAATCCTTGGCTATACAGAGGATGCTGTTGTTTCATCAGACTTTTTAGGAGACACAAGAACTTCCATATTTGATGCAAAAGCAGGAATTGCACTTACGGATACCTTTGTAAAGGTTGTTGCTTGGTACGATAACGAAATAGGTTATTCAAATAAGGTGCTTGATCTTATTGCACATATGGCAAGCGTTAACGCTTAATAGAAACTAAGCACGCTTTATAAGGCGTGCTTTTTTTATAATTTTTTCAAAGGAGGATAAAATGAAGTTGAGAACTATAAATAATGCCGATGTAAAAGGTAAACGCGTAATAATCAGAGTGGATTTTAATACACCGATAAAAGACGGAGTTGTGAGTGATAACACACGAATAAAAGCGGCTCTGCCAACAATAAAATATCTCTTGGATAACGGCGCCTCACTTATAGTAATGACACATTTAGGTCGTCCTAAAGGCGAGAAGAAAACTGAGTTTTCTTTATCTCCGGTAAGAGATGAATTTGAAAAGCTTCTTGGTAAAAAGGTTATTCTTGCTCCTGATGTTATAACAAAAGAAGTTGATTCCCTTGTTGCAAATTTAAAACCGGGCGATGTGCTGATGCTTGAAAACATTCGCTATTATAAGGAAGAAGAAAAAAACGATCCCGCATTTGCAAAAAAATTGGCATCCTATGCCGATATATATGTAAATGACGCATTCGGTACAGCACACCGTGCACACGCATCTACCGAGGGAATTGCGCATTATCTTCCATCTTATGCAGGTTTCTTAATTGAAAAAGAAGTTAAGTTTATGGCTCCTCTTTTAACAGATCCCGCTCATCCTTTTGTTGCCATTATCGGCGGCAGCAAGGTGTCATCAAAAATATCTGTTTTAGAGTCCCTTTCCGCAACCTGCGATACAATCGTTATAGGCGGCGGTATGGCATATACTTTCTTAAAGAAGCTTGGTAAGGAAGTTGGCAAAAGCCTTGTGGAGGACGACTATCTTGAAACTGCAGGAAAGTTTTTACAAAAAGCAAAGGAACGCGGTGTAAAGGTAATCTTACCCAAGGATCATATATGTGCAACCGAATTTTCAGAAAGTGCAAAAGCAATATATGTAGATAGTGAAGATATCCCAGCCGATCTTATGGCACTTGATATAGGGAATAAAACAGTTCAGGAAATTAAGGATGCAATTAAAGATGCAGGAACAATATGCTGGAACGGACCTGTCGGTGTTTTTGAATTTGATACGTTTGCAAAGGGAACTGAAGAGGTTGCCCTTGCGGTTGCAAACAGTAAAGCAACAACAGTAGTAGGGGGAGGCGACAGCGTTGCTGCCGTGAATAAATTTCATCTTGCCGATAAATTATCTCATGTTTCCACGGGAGGCGGTGCTTCTCTTGAATTTTTGGAAGGAAAGTGTCTGCCGGGAATCGCAGCATTGGAGGAATAAAATATGAAAAAGAATAGAGAGCTGTTTATTGCAGGCAACTGGAAGATGAATACTTCCGTAACAGAGGGAGTAAAGCTTGCAGAAGGGCTTAAGGAAAAATACGGCAATATAAAGGGTGTTCGCCTTGCAGTGGCTGTACCTTTTACCCATATAATCGAGGTTGGTAAGGTAATTAAAGGCACATCAATAGAGCTTGCCGCTCAGAATATGAATGAAAATGAAAAGGGAGCATTTACAGGTGAAATATCCGCTTTAATGCTCAAAGATCTTGGGGTGAAGCTTGTCATTATAGGCCATAGCGAAAGACGACACATATATGGCGAGAGCAATGAAACAATCGCCCTTAAGGTTAAGGCTGTTCTTAATGCAGGCTTTGAATGTATCCTGTGTATCGGTGAAACAAGGGAAGAAAGAGAATCAGGAATGCTTGAAAAAGTGTTGAAGCTTCAGGTTGAAAGCGCTCTTTGCGGCCTTAGCACCGATGAAATAAAAAGGGTAATAATAGCCTACGAGCCGGTATGGGCTATAGGTACAGGATTAACAGCCTCAAAAGAGGATGCTGAAAATGCCCACAAGTTCATAAGAAAAACAGTCAGCGATATTTTTGATGAGTCTGTTGCTCAAAAAATTATTATTCAATACGGTGGATCTGTTAATGCAAGTAACAGTGCATCCCTGTTAAGCGCTGAAAATATAGATGGAGCTCTTGTTGGCGGTGCATCCCTTTCCGTAGAAAAGTTCTCAGGCATAATAGACAGTGTAATAGCATGAGTTATACGCATTCACGCCTTGAAGAAAAGGTTTATAAAACGATATCAATGTTGCTCGTTTCAAAAAAATTGTATTCTGTTCCGGAGAATGCTTTTGTTACGATAAGACGGGTAGAACTTTCGTCGGATACAAAAAATGCAACCGTGTATTATTCGTTTTTGGGAGATGAGAAAATGCGAGCAAAGGTTCATAATGCCCTCTCATCCTCATCTTCAATTATCCAAAAAAGCCTTGCATCGGCTTTACAAACGAAAAATACACCTAAGCTGCTTTTTAAGGAGGATTCGCTGTTTGAAGAGCTTGTTCACTCAAGACAGATAACAGAAGACATTCTTAAAAAGAACGAAGAATAAACAACTCACCACAATTCGACAAGGGCTTTTAAACAACTGTTTAAGGGCCTTTGTTGTTTTTAGAATAAAAAAAAGATATTATTATCATTATGGCAGACGAAGAAAAAAAGCCCTCTGTTCCAATAGAGGGAGAAAAAGACAATATTTTAAAAACCAGAACTATTTTGCTTTCAAGCGATATAGATAAGGATGTTGCGGAAAAAGTTGTAAGACAGTTGCTTATGCTTGAAGCAGATGACGAAAATAAACCCATATGGATTTTTATAAACTCTCCGGGGGGAGAAGTGTATTCCGGGTTTGCGATTTATGATGTTGTCAGATTCATTAAATGCCCCGTTTATATGCTTGGTATTGGGCTTGTTGCATCGGCAGCATCCCTTATTTATCTTGCTGTTCCCAAAGAAAGAAGATATGCTCTTAAAAATTCAACATATCTGATTCACCAGCCGCTTGCAAGTATGAAGGGTAACGCAACGGATATAGAAATTTATGCCGATAAGCTTAACAAAACAAAAGAACGACTTAACAGTATAATTGCAGAAGCAACTGGCAAGAACATAGAGGATGTTGTTGTAGATACCGATAGGGATTATTGGATGACTGCTGATGAGGCAAAAGAGTACGGACTTGTTACAAACATTGTTACTTCCAGAAACGAAATTCAGCAATGCAAACAAAATATTTAAGTGAACAGGAAAGGCGAAACGGACGTCACCATTTTGTTTTATACGAGTGTTGGAACGGCGTATCCATCGGAATGTTGGGGGATACGTTTATAAATATTCTTGCCGTGCGATTCATGGCAGGGAACTTTGCACTCGGTTATATCTCATCCGCCCTTTATATAACGGCTTTGATTGTACCGTTTGTGGTTCCGTTTTTAAAGGGACATAACATTCGGTCCCTTATCAGCACAACATGGTATATCAGGGGATTTGTCTGTTTAGGGCATATTTTGCTTTTGTTTTTAAAAGGGCGAGCGGCAATATTTGTTTTGCTTTTAGTATATACTCTTTATGCGGTTTTCCGAGCCATCGGAATGGTTATGTACGATGCCATTTCCAAAAGTATTACTACCATTGGCAACAGAGGAGCTTTCTATGCTAAGGCAAATATTGCTTATAACGTAATAACGCTTGTTACAAAGCTTGTTTCTGTTTGCGTTATGTATTTTTCTCCTCTTTCACCTATTTTGACAATAGTAATAATGCAGATGGTAGGTGTTATAGGGAACACCTTTGCAAGCTACGAGATTTCACGCGTTCCGTGCAGGATCAATTTTGAATATTCGGCAACAACTTCCTTTAAAGAAACGTTTAAGGCAACATTCAAAAACAAAAGCGTATCATCAAGGGTTATGCTAAGATGGATTCAGCTTGCTATCCTTGTGACAATGGGCATGAATGTTTCGTTTATGAGCAAGATCCTATCATTGGGAGATTCAGTTGTTATTCTGTTTACGGTTCAGGCAATGCTTGCCTATGTAATATCAGGCTATGTTTCGGGAGTTCTTTCCGATAAGATAGGTTCAAAGCCGCTTATTATTATCGCAAGTGCCTTCTTTATTATTCTAAGCTTCTTATGGTTTATTATGCCACCATCAGCCGGCCCCGTTCCGTTTTTTATAGTCGGTTTCTTTTCGAGTTTTTCCATGCAGCTTGTATATCTTCTTTCATGCAAACTGTCGGCGGATGTAATTCCCGAAGAGGGAAGCGCTATGTTCACTGTTTTGGTGAATATAGGAATGGCTGTTTTCTCTCTCGTTGCAGGTCTTTTTGCAGGGGCTGTTGTGAACCTTGGATACTTGCTCAATCTTGATAGCGTTCCGTTTGTTCTAAACAACTATTCGCTCTGTTTCATAACTGCAACCCTTCTAAGCTGTTACGTTCTGTATCTGGCTGTTAGGATGAAGGAGGAGGGCGCACAGAGTGCAGTAACGCTGTTTTCAAGAGACGGTCTTATGGCAATCTCAACAATTAAGCATCTTGAGGCAAACCGCGATCCTTTGCAGCACAGGCGTCTTATTATGGATCTGAGTGAAAATAAAGCCCTTATAGCCGAGGAGGAAATTCGCTCTAAACTCCGAAGTCCGTATTCACGAGATGCAAAATACATTATCAATACACTCACGTTAAAACCAAGCAAAGTGTTCGTTGATGATCTTATAGATATAGCCGTAAACGATGATTCATACATACAGATGGATGCGATCACTGCCTTAAAATCCTATACCTTTTCAAAGAGCGCAGAGGAAGCACTGCTTATGATAATGCGCAGTTCAAAATGGAGTTCGGCAAGATCGGAAGCGGCGTGTTCTCTTTCGTATTTTACAGACAGTGAAAGGTTCTTAGGCGAAGTTGAAGAGAATAGTCATAAGGCTCAGCACATAGACAATGTTCTCGGATACCTTGTTGCACTCAACAACATGGATAAGGGAAAACAGCTGTTTGCTCATATATTTGACTATATACATCTTAAGAAAAGCACACAGTTCAGGGCAACCGTATATGCGTATATGGACACTCTGATATCCGATGAAACACCACGTCTTGCACGTATCTTTGAAAGAGTATATCTGGGTGAGAAGATTTACGAAACGCTTTGGAGTTTTCTTGAGGATTTAAGATCTGTTGAGGTTATAGACTCTAATATCGAAGATATAGTGAATGCATATAAAAACGATAATAGGGATGAACAAATACGGCTTTGTATGCAAATAATTAATAACGCTTCATTTAATGAACTGCCTTCTGATATCAAAGAGAGCCTTATTGCTTTAAAAAACGGACTTGAACGAATAAACGAAATAGATAAAACCCTCATTGACGATATCGATATGGTTGCGCTCATATACTTCTCAGCTCTTTTAGTCTGTCCCGGAACCTTTATATTCCCGTATTGAAGATAAGTCAATTTTTGAATTATAATTTTACTATTGTTTTACTCAAGGAGCTAACAAAATGGTAATTTTAGTGTTGAATTGCGGTTCATCAAGTGCAAAATATCAGGTTTATGATTGGGATCATAAAAAGGTCCTTTCTGTAGGTGTTGTAGAAAGAATAGGTTTGGAATACTCAACAATCGAACAGAAGAGTCCTAACAGGCCCACCTATAATGCAAGATTTTCATCTCCCACTCACAAGGAAGCAATTGAGCTTGTATTAAAAATGATCTGCGATGAAACATACGGTGTTGTAAAAGATTTAAAAGAGATTGGCGCTGTAGGTCACAGGGTACTCCATGGCGGAGAAGTGTTTAAACAAAGTGCTCTTGTTGATGAAGATACCATTAATAAGCTTAAGGAACTCATTCCGCTCGGACCTCTGCACATGCCTGCAAACATTATGGGTATAGAGGCTGTTATGTCCCTTTTGCCCGGAGTTCCTAATGCCATAGTCATGGATACGGCTTTCCATCAAACAATGAGCCAAGAGGCATTTATGTATGCTCTTCCAAAAGAATGGTACACATCATATAACGTTCGCCGTTACGGTTTTCACGGAACCAGCCATCTTTATTGTTCAAAAAGAGCAAGCGTTCTTTTGGGCAAAAGTCCTAAAAAGACAAATGTTGTCATTGCTCATATAGGAAACGGAGCATCCGTATCTGCCGTTAAGAACGGTGTTTGTATAGATACCTCAATGGGTCTTACACCCCTTGAAGGGCTTGTTATGGGTACTCGCTCCGGCGATATGGACCCTGCTATTATGCCCTATATTATGGAGCATGTCGGACTGAGCGCAAAAGAAATGGATACCGCATTAAACAAGAAAAGCGGTCTTTTTGGAATTTGCGGTCTTACCGATAGGCGCGATGTGGAAGAGGCTAAAAATAAAGGTAACAAGGATGCAGAGCTTGCTTTTAATATGGAAGCTCGCAGAATCAAAAAATACATCGGCTCCTATATGTTCCTTTTAGGAAAGGTAGATGCAATTGTATTTACGGCAGGAGTAGGAGAATTCGGAGTAGGTATTCGTGAAGCTGCTCTCTCCGGCCTTGAGGAGTTTGGAGTTATTCTTGATAAAAAAGCAAACGCGCTTGCTCGTTCAAGAAACGGTGAATTTGAAATCAGCAGTCCTAAGTCAAAAGTAAAGGTTTATGTAATTCCTACGGATGAAGAGCTTGTAATAACAGAGGATGCCGTTGCATTGATGAAGGGTACTTATAACAATCATATGGAATTTAAGTATTCGTTTGCTTCTAAAAAATATGTTAATAAAGCCAGAGCCGCAAATTTGAAAAAGGATATTGAGAAAAATCCAGCTTTAAAAAAGATTATTGCAGAAAACTCTTGGAAATAAGGTAAAAAGATGCATCTTGAAAAACTTGAGATTAACGGTTTTAAATCGTTTAGGGATAAAACTGTTGTAACATTTGCCCCCGGTATTACCGCAATTGTAGGACGAAACGGACATGGCAAAAGCAATCTTGTTGACGCTATTCGCTGGGCATTGGGTGCCGGATCGAGGGCGACAAAAGATTTAAGAATAAAGAAAACTCAAGATGTCATCTTTGCCGGAACATATGATGACAAAGGGAATGAGATCTCTCCGCCAAAAGATACTGCCGAAGTTGCCGTAACATTTTCAAATGAAGATAAGGTGATTGACGTTGATGCTCCTGTTGTTGAAATTCGCCGTATTGTAGACAGAAGTGGTATAAGCGAGTATTACGTAAACCGAATGAGGGTAAAGGCGGAAGAAATTCGTTCTTTGCTTTATGACACAGGTATAGGAAAGGCAGGATATTCAATCCTTGAACAGGGAAAAATTGCAAAACTTCTTTCCGATAAACCGGAGGAGCGACGTTCTGTTTTTGAGGAGGCTGCGGGCATTTCGGGATATAAAAATGAAATGGATGAGGCGAACAGGAGAGTAAGCGACACGGATGAGAATATTAAAGCCGTACTTACCGACTTTACTCGTCTTAAAAACCGCAACGAAAAGCTTCGCATTCAAAAGGATAATTTATTAAAGTATAAAAAACTTAAGGATTCCGCTTTTGAATACAACGTAAAACTCAGACTTGTTGAACTCCGTGATGCGGAAAAAAACAAAGGTGCGTTTGAAGAAAGAATCACCAAAGAGCGAGAAACTCTTAAAAACCTTAAAGAAAAGATAAATCAGTGGCAAAAGGAGAACCAGGACAGAAACTCATCCCTAAGCGAGCTGTATGCCAAGAAGGACTCCATAACCACAGAAATCAACAATGCCGAAACAGACAAAGCGCTGACTGCTCAAAGTATCAGCAACGAGGATGTTCGCCTTAATGAAGAACAAAAACGCCTTGCTGCTTTAAAAAATGCACAGGGTGAATTATCTGACAAAATTAAAGAAAAAAACGATTTATTAAAATTAGCCAACACCAAAAAGTCAGAACTCATAAAAACAGAGGAAAAGACAGCAAAAGTAATAGAAAAATTAAATGCATCATTACTGTCATGTCAGGAAGAAAGCAAGAAGCTTGCAAAAAATGCACTTGAAAAGGATGCTTATCTTAAAAATCTCCGTTCCGAACTCGAACTAAAAATAGAGCAAACGATCACCTCGCTCTACGATTCTCTTGTTGACATAGAAAACGGTGATAATAAGGCAATCGCTACAGGGCGTAGCCTGATTAAGAAATTAGAGGATTTCTTTAATGAATATAAAAAGGCCCAGCCTGTATACGTTGATGAACTTCTTAGGACAAAACAAAAAGAAATAGATGAAAAGACTAATTCTCTTATGGCATCTCTTTCCGACAGCAATAAAAGTTTGTCAAATACGCAAATGGAGATCAACACAGTTGCTTCTGAAATAAACGGAATAGTTGAGGTTCTCCAGTCACTCAAAAAAGAGCAAGATAACAACCTTTTGTTAATTACGGAATGTAAGGATTCAATATCAAAGATTACTTCAAACAAAAAAGTTCTTCAGGATAAAGTTAAGGAGCTTGAAAAATTAATTGCCGAAAAACGAAAAATTCAAAATGAACTTGGCGCAAAAATAGCAAAGATTTCATCCACGGATACCACAAAAATAGATGAATATAACAACAAAATTACTGCCTTAGAAGTATCAACTGCAACCCTTACCGGAAGGCTTGATGCAACAAAGGAACAGATTGAAAAAATACAGAGTTCATTTTTTGACGAATATGGTCGAAGCATCGCCGAGATGCAAAAAGAGATTAAACTCTCGGATAACGAAACAAGTGAAGAAATAAGGCGAAATGTAAACAGACTGAATTCTGACATCAGAGAATGTGGAAATATCAACGAGTATGCTGAGGACGAATGGAAGGACAACAACGAACAGTATTTACTTGTTAAAGCACAGCTTGAGGATCTTGAAAGAGCAAAATCAGACTCTAAAAAGGTTTATGACGAACTAAAAACGCGCTCTGCCGAGCAGTTTGTAGATACATTTGAACGCATTAAAAAGAGTTTTGACGATACGTTCAAAATAATGTTTGGTGGCGGAAACGGCTCTATTGAACTTCATACGGAACAGGGCGGAGAATGTGACCCGTTAACATGTGGAATTGATATAAAGGTGCAGCCACCTGGAAAAACAATGCGCCTTTTAGGACTTTCCGGAGGAGAGGCCGACAAGGTTGCTGCTGTTTTGCTGTTTTCTATTTACAGAATAAAAAGCACTCCTTTTTGTATTCTTGATGAGATTGATCACGCGTGGGATTCACACAATATTTCATCATTCCTTGAAATGCTTCGACATTTTACGGACGATACGCAGTTTCTTATCGTTACGCATTCAACTCAAACTGCCCGTGGAGTTGACAGACTTCTTGCAATTACTCAGGTTGAGGACGGCATATCATGCACCCTTGATTATACTATGAATAAGGATGCCGTAAGTGAGGTTTTAACATCCAAGGGAAAGGGGATAAGGTTAAAAGGTTAAAATAGAGATAAGAACATTTTTGTTAACAGAGTTTCTGAAAGTGTTGAGTCGTACTCCCTTACAAGATACTCTGTTTCCAATATCTGTTTTATCATCCTTGATATGTCCTTTCGTTTATAGTTTGATATGAATGCATTGATTGCAGTTTTTTCAAACGGTGAGCGTATTGTGGTTTCAGATCCGTCACTGGATTTTATGGTGAATGCTCTTTCACCCGTTATTCCTTGTTCTCTGTTTATTAATACGCTTTCTGCCCGTAACAAAGAGAACAGAAGGGATGAAAAGAGAGGCTGGAGAATATAATTTGATTCGGATAAAAAATGTTGCACTGCCATAAGGAGTTCTGCCTTGTTTTTTCTTGCGATATGATAGGCTATTGTAAATCCGTTTTCCTCCTTTGAATGGCTGAGTGTTGATAGAATAACATCTTTATTAATTTGCCTGTCCTTTGACAAATCCATGTTGTTTCGTATTTCATCAAGGGCATTTCTCAGCTCATTTGTTGTGTTTTCTATAAGGCTTAAAAGCAGCTCTGAGGCTTTATTATCTATAATAAGGTTTCGTTTTTTTGCTTCGTTGATAATAAAGGGAATTTTTTGATTTTCAAACATCTCATAAAAAATCTTTTTATGATCGGGTGTGAAAAGCTTATCAAATTCCGTTGATGCTATTCTATTTTCATCGCTTAAAAAAATAACCACTCTGTTGTTGTCGCTTTCGGTTTTTAAAATAGAGGCAATTTTCTTTAGATTTATATCACCGGCTGTTTCTGTATTGTAAACAATGTATAGAAATTCCTCTCCAAAAAGCGACACTTCGTTTAAGGCATTTATAAATACTGCAATATCCTTTTTGTCATTAGCGTATATTTTTTTTATTTGAATATCGGGAATAATCTTTTGCGTCTTTTTTATAACTGTATTTACAGCCTCGTTTTTTAAGCCTTCTTCTTTTCCAAGGAATAAATAATAATCGTTCATCTGTATTTTCTTCTTATTTCAACAATAACGCCTAAAAGGTTGATGTCCTTCATATATAATTGCTTTATAATGTCGTTCTTTAGTTTAATCCTTGCTGCGTCTTTTGAGTATTTATAAATTTCAAACGGTGAGGATGATGTTTGTATGGCTATAATGTCACCGTTTTTTAACTGGTCTTTTTTTACGTCGGTTTTGATTATAGCAATATCACCCTTTTGAATTCCGTATGACAGCATGGAAGCGCTGTCTACAATATATGCATCATAATGAGCATAGGAGGGGGAGGTGTTTTGAATAAAAACCACTTCCTGTGTTTCCTTATACTCCTTATCAAACAGCGGCATGCTGTCTGTAGTTACGGGCGCTTTAACAGGTGTTGAAATATGGCTTTTAGTTTTTATTTTCTCGTTTGTTTGTGACCATTTTAAAGATCTGCTCTTATGGGGGGATCTTTCGTAATATCCCTTTGCAACTAATGCGTTTATATGATCATGAACAGCCTTAGGGCTTATATTAGCACTTGCTGCTATTTCTCTTACGGTTGGGGAGGAGCCATGAGTATCAATGTGCTTATCTATTATAGAGGCAATCTCTCTTTGTCGTTGAGTAAGATACATAGTTAAATTATATAATTAAACTAAACAAATGTATACTATATTTGTATTTTAATGCCCCCTTTAGGAAAGGGTAAAAGGGGTTAAATTTTTAATTCTGTAATAAAACCTGCTTTTTCTTCTCTTACGCATAACTCCCTTGCACTGCCTTTCCCAAAAACGCTATCCATAAGCGCGATGTATTCTTTTTTATCAGCTTTGGGGATATATGCTTGTATGCATCCTCCAAATCCACCGCCCTGAATACGAACAGCACCTTTTTTCCCTTCAAGGAACATTTTTGAAAGACCTATGGCTATGGAAACGCTCTGTTCATTGGGCATTCTATCAACATAGATATTCTGAAGCATTTCAAATGAGGAATCGCCCGATTCATTTATAAGCTTTAGGAACTCTTTTGTGTTGTTCTTGATAAGGCTTTGATGCATTGCTTTTGCTCTTTCGTTTTCGGAATAAAAATGTATGGCTCTTAGAATTGCCCTGTCATTCTTCACAGCCTTTCTTATTTCTTTTACCGATGAAACAAAGTCGTTTTTTGAAACCTCGCTCAACACGCTTTTTCCAAAGTAAGACGAAACTGCTTTCATCTCATCAACTATTGCGGCATAGGCATCCGTTATATCGGAGTGTTCGCTGTTTGTGTTTGTTATGATGAATGAAAAATCATCACCTACAAATTTGGTGGGGATCTTTGTTGCCTTGCCGTTTGCTCCGCAGGAGGCATCAAAAAGAATTATTCCGCCGTGCGCAACAGCATTTTGATCCATCATTCCACAGGGTTTTCCGTAATAGTTGTTTTCTGCCCACCATCCGGCCTTAGCGGCAGATGAGGGGGAAAGACAATCGTCGTTATAAAGATAGGAAATTATGTTTGCAATCAATACCTCAAATGCGGCTGATGATGATAAACCCGATGCTCTTACAACCGTTGATTGGGATATTACATCGGCTCCTCCTATCTTGAGACCGCTTATACTCATCGCCTTTGCAACACCTCTTACAAGTGATGGGGCACAGCCTATTTCTTCTTCTTTTTTATCAAGGGATGAGAGATCTACGGATACCTTATTAAAACCGTCGGAATAAATGTTGAATATCATATCATCACGGCGTCGTACTACGGCAAGAATATCAAGATTTAATGCAGCAGCAACTGCAAATCCCTTTTGATGGTCCGTGTGATTTCCTCCGATTTCAGCCCTTCCGGGGGATGAAAAAAGAAGTATGGAGTCCTTTTTGTTAATTTTAAACTCCTTGTCAAATTCCTCAATAAGATGATTGATTCTTTTATCAACGCTGCTTATTGAAACATTTTTTCCGTACAAGTTTTGATATGTATTTTTGTTTAAAATCATAGATATTATTATACAATCGTTTCCTAAATTGCTCAAATCTTTTTAAAGGGGATATATAAATGTGGTTGCCGATTAGAGTAACATCGTTGTTTTGAATAAGGGTTTCAATAGCGTCTTTTAATGAGGTTTCCCCCCAGTATTTAAAACTGTGATTGTTATAAAGCAATCGCTCTATGCTCATGTTTTTTTCTTTTAAAAATCTTACAAGACTTTTTAGTGTGAAATATCCGTTATATGCTTTGATGAGCTTTAATAATTCATCCTGTCCCTCCGGGGAGGGTTTTTCATGAAGACATACAGAGCAATCGCATTTTAGGTCTTTTAAATCCTCGCCCATGCTTTTTAAAAGGCTTTTACGTATGCATTCCTTTTGTTCATAAAAGACCTTCGCGGTTTCTGAAGCGCACAGAACATCCTGTTTTTTTACTATGACATATGAGGTTGCTTTTTCTCCGTCCCGTCCTGCACGTCCTGCTTCTTGAATGTATTCGCTTATTTTTTGAGGAGGATAGACGTGAATAACGCTTCTAATATTTTTTTTATCAACACCCATTCCGTAGGCTGAAGTTGCACAGAGTATTGCATCGGATGAGTTATAGAATTCCTCCTCTGTCAATTTCTTGTGTTTTTTACTGCAGCCGGCATGATAATACAGAGTGTTGAATCCTGTGTGTTCTCTAATGTATAAAGCGTATTTTTCAGCATCTCTTCGAGTATGTGTAAACACAACCGCAGGTCGTTTTGCGTACAGGAGAATATCCATAATGGTTTTTTGTCTTGAAAGGGAGGGGCAGGCCTTATATGTGATGTTTTTTCTGTTTGATGAAAATCTGATTACAGAAACGGCTCTGTTTGAATAGATGTAAGTCTTTAATTTTTCAGCCCCTTGGGGTGAAAGTGTTGCCGTAAACGATAACACCTTGTATGGGGCAAGTTTTTTAACAGCTTCAGAGAGCTTTAAAAATGCTTCTCTAAAGGTTTCGCCCCATTCAATTACGGTGTGTGCCTCATCAAGGACAAAAAGCGATATCCTATGCTTTTTAAGTTCATCAAGCGTATTACCGCTTAAAAGCGTTTCGGGATTGGTAAGAATTACTGCCGATTCTATGGCGTCTAATTGTTCAAAGATATCTTTTCTCTGTTGTTTTGTCTGTCCACCTATAAGCGTAAATGCTTTTATCGGAGATGAATCAAATCGCTTTTTTTGATCGTTAATAAGCGATAGTAACGGATAAACTATTACGGTTATTCCTTTTAGAACATATGAGGCAATCATAAAACACAGGGTTTTTCCGCAGCCTGTTGCCATAATTGCAATAAGATCTTCTTTTGACTCCAATATATGCCTTATTACCGTTGTTTGTTCATCATGCAGTTTTTTAACAGAAAACAACTCTAAAAATTTCGCATCTTGTGTTATTGAATCCATATAAAACTGAGTATTCAAAAAAGACATTGATAAGACAAAAAATATGCAATTGTTCGAATGGTAGCTTGATAATAGAAAAAAGACGTTTATACAGTTTCTTTTAATAATCTTATTCAACAATTTACAAACGAATAAAATTAAGGGCCGGTTCACTAAGAGCCAGCCACATTTTTTAATCTGTTACTCTAATGAAGAAGTCTAACTCTTCGCCTTTTAGATTTTCCATTGCGTACTCATCGGCTTTTTCCCAAAGCTCATTATAGAGCCATGATTGTTCGCATTTTCCGTTCTTTTGGTACCAGACCCAGATTTTCCAATTTAGAACAATAACAAGCTCCGTCAAATAGACGTAGTTTGTTTTCCATTCCTCAAAAGCACGATTAAAAGTGTCTCTGATTGCCTGAACTCCAAAACGATCGGCAATACTGAAATCCTGCCAGAATGTTGTTGTTAGTTCGTACCCGTTAGGTGTTGTCATTTGCGCTACCTCCTAAGTAGATGTATTTTGTTTGATGTTTATTTAATATTGTGTTTTTTAAATTTCGCGAGCCGGTTTTGAGAAAAAAAATTAAGATTTTTGCAAGCTTTTTAACAGAAAACACCTCTAAAAGTATTGCATCTTGTGTTATTGAATTCATATAAAACTGAGTATTCAAAAAAGCCATTTATATGACAAAAAATACGCAATTGTTAAACTTGAATTGTGCTTGTTAAGTAATTATAATTTTAATAAAAAGGAGAATAAATATGGACAACAAAGCACTTTATAGTCTTTCATATGGTGTTTTTCTGCTTTCTGTTAAAACAAAAGAAAAAGAAAATGCCTGCATAACAAACGTAGGAGTACAGGTTGCAAGTGATCCTACAAGAATAGCAATTTCGGTATTAAACACAAATCTAACATGCGAGCTTTTAAAACAGAGCGGAGTGTTTGTGTTAAGTGCTCTTGATAAAACATTCCCGTTTGAAACAATTAAGCATTTTGGAATGCAATCGGGAAGAGATGTTGAAAAATTTAAGGGTTTAAACGTTCAGCGTGATTCAAATGATATTCCTTATTTGACAGAGCATGTATCTGCAATAATAAGCGCGCGTGTTGTTAAACAGGAAGACCTTGGAACGCATACTTTGTTTATAGCAGAGGTAACGGATGCCGTATCTCTTACAGGAGCAGAGCCAATGACATATGCCTATTATCAGGCAGAGGTTAAGCCTAAAAAACAGACAAACAGCGCAAAAAAGATAATTGGTTGGAGATGTACGATTTGTCAATATGTGTACGAAGGCGAAACATTGCCCGATGACTATACCTGCCCTTTATGCGGACACACAAAAGAGGATTTTGAACCGATTTACGAGTCTTAATTTGTAATTTGCTGTTTTGGGGGAGACGAAGGAGGTGTTTAAAAAACAACTTTTTGTTCTTCCCCGTTTTTTATAATTACATAATTTTATGTAAGTTTTTGAATTATTATAAGATAGATCTTATCCATACCGCTTTTGTTTTAATAGCAAACTTGAATTTATAAAACCATATATATATTATTAAGAAAAGTTTAGTAACAAGGAATTGTAATGAAAGATAATAATGTATTAAAAGATTCTGAATTCTGGGGGGAGGGTAACGGTCCGCAGAAAAATTCATCGGGTGGTGATAATCGTCCAAAAAACGATAATCCGCGTCCTCCGCGTTTGTGGATCATTCCCGTAGTTATCGCTATTGTAGTTTTGTTCTTTTATATGTCCGGAATAAAAACGATTTTTCAGGCGCAAACAACCTCCTATACGGATTTTTTACAGAGTGTAGAATTAAAAAATGTAAAGCAGGTAGAAATTAACGATTCCCAAACGGTCAACTATGTTTTAAACAACGGCGAAAACAAGGTTACGCGAATTCCGTATTTTGATAGTACTCTTATTGATCGCCTTTTGGCAAATAACGTTGCTGTTATAGGTACGCCTCGTAAGGTAAATGTCTTGGAGCTGATAATTAATCTGCTTCCTCTTCTGTTCCTTATTTACCTAATGAGTATGTTTATGCGTCAGGCCAAAGCCATGAATGGTAAAAATATGTTGAACGACTTTGGTCAATCCCATGCCAGAGAATACAAGGCAAACGGCAAGGACAGCGTAAATTTTTCAGATGTTGCCGGTCAGGAAGAGGCAAAAACCGAATTGCAGGAAATAGTTGAGTTCTTAAAAAATCCTAAAAAGTTCACGGCCCTCGGTGCACGAATTCCAAAAGGAGTTCTGCTTGTAGGTCCTCCGGGAACGGGAAAAACTCTAATAGCCAGAGCAGTTGCCGGTGAGAGCGGAGTGTCATTCTTCCATACATCGGGTTCGGATTTTGTTGAAATGTTTGTAGGTATGGGAGCATCAAGGGTTAGAGATCTGTTTGCTCAGGCAAGAAAAAAAGCACCTTGTATCATATTTATAGACGAGCTTGATGCCGTTGGCAGAAGCCGAGGGGCAGGACTAGGCGGCGGACACGATGAAAGGGAACAAACGCTCAATCAAATGCTTGTTGAGATGGATGGCTTTGAAACCGATAAGGGTATTATAGTAATGGCTGCCACAAACAGACCCGATGTTCTTGACTCTGCTCTTTTACGACCAGGCAGATTTGATAGACAGGTAAGCGTTGAACTTCCTGATATTAAAGAGAGGGAAGCGATACTCAAAATTCATTTTAAAAAAGTCAAAACAGAGGAAAATCTTGATATCAAGCGCATTGCACGTGCAACTCCGGGATGTAGCGGTGCCGATTTGGCAAATCTTGTGAATGAGGCGGCATTACTGGCCGCTCGTGCATCAAAACCCTTTGTAACAATGATTGATGTTGAAGAAGCGCGTGATAAAATCATACTTGGCGTTGCCAAGAAAACCCGTGTAATGACACCTGAGGATAAAACAAAAACTGCATATCACGAGGCAGGTCATACACTGTTGCATTACTATGTTAAAGGGGTGGATCCCTTGCACAAGGTTACCATTATTCCTCACGGAAGTGCCGGTGGAGTAACAATGTCGCTCCCCGAAAATGACATTTATTATGTGACAAAAACTCAGAACCTTGCATGGATTAAGCTTTGTATGGGCGGCTATGTGGCAGAGGAATTGGTTTATGGTGAAACAAGCACTGGACCGAGTCAGGATATTAAAATGGCCATGTCACGAGCCAATCGCATGGTTACAGAGTGGGGTATGAGCCCGCTTGGTTTTGTTGATTACAGCAATGATGATGCCCCGTTATTCTTAGGCCGAGATATAGCCCAGCATAAGAATTTCAGCGATGATACTGCGCGTAAAATTGATGCGGAGGTTCGCAATATTCTTGACGAATGTATTAAGGATGTAAGACAAATTTTAACCGAGCATAGGGATCAGCTTGATTTGCTTACCAAAACCCTTGTTGAAAAAGAAACCCTTGATGATAAGGAAATAAGAGAACTCCTTGGGTTTGAAGCTAAAGAGGACAACGCATCACTGATTGATTGATGGACATAAAACATATAAGAAATTTTTGTATTATAGCTCACATAGACCACGGCAAGAGTACTCTTGCCGATAGGTTTATAGAGAAGGCACGCCTTGTAGATCCGCGTTCTGATATTCAAACTCAGATTTTGGACAACATGGATATAGAACGTGAGAGGGGCATAACAATAAAAAGTCAGGCCGTAACAATTCCTTACAAGGCAAAAAACGGAGAAGAGTATCTGTTGAATCTTGTTGATACTCCGGGACACGTTGATTTTACTGCAGAGGTTTCAAGATCCATTGCCTCATCAGAGGGAGCATTGCTGTTGATTGATGCAACTCAGGGTGTACAGGCTCAGACCCTTGCAAATATGTATATGGCCTTTGATGCCGGGCTTGAGATAATTCCTGTAATAAATAAAATCGACTTAGCCTCTGCCGATGTGGAAAGCGTAAAGGCGCAGATTGATCACGATTTGGGTCTTTCTTCTAAGGATGCACTCTGTGTGAGCGCGAAAACCGGCGTAGGAATAGAAGACTTGTTTGAGGCTATAGTAGAGCGTGTGCCTCATCCGGAAGGCGATGTTAAAAAACCCTTAAAAGCGCTGATATACGACAGCAACTATGATCCTTATAAGGGTGTTATAGTTCACATTCGTGTTTTTGACGGTATATTGAAACCAGGGGATGAAATAAAATTCATGCACTCTGACGGAGTATACAAGGTTGAGGAGTGCGGGGTTTTTCAGCTTGGATTGAACAAAAAAGATTCTCTTTCAACAGGGGATGTGGGATATATCATAGCAGGTGTAAAAACAGTATCGGATGTAACGGTTGGTGATACCGTAACCCTTCTTTCAAACCCTGCAGAGGAATGTCTGCCCGGATTTAAAGAAATCAAAAGCGTTGTTTTTTCATCCATATATCCTGTTGATTCAAACGACTATGAGGAGCTTAGCGCCGCTTTGGAAAGGCTAAAACTCAACGATGCAAGCTTCACTTATGAAAAGGATTCATCCGTTGCTTTGGGCTTCGGGTTCAGATGCGGCTTTTTAGGACTGCTTCATCTTGAAGTTATAGAGGAGCGCCTTGAGAGAGAAAGCGGAATAGGGGTTGTATTTACATCTCCTTCTGTTAAATACATAGTTCATTTAAAAAACGGCGATACAGAATATGTTGACAATCCGTTGGAATATCCGGATCCAATGAAAATAGAGAGTTCCGAAGAGCCATATATAAAGGCTGTGATTATCACGCCAACCGATTATATAGGTCCTCTTATTACTCTGTGTATGGAAAAACGTGGTATTCAAACCGGAATGACTTATCTTGATACAAAACGAGTTGAGCTTTCCTTTGAAATGCCGCTTTCGGAAGTATTATTTGACTTTTACGACAGATTAAAGAGCGTATCACGCGGATATGCAAGCTTTGACTATGATATAATCGGGTATAAACAAACATCCCTTGTTCGCATGGACATTCTTGTTAACGGAGAGAGCGTTGATGCCCTTTCAAGCCTTGTATATTCAAAAGGCGCTGAAAAGCGAGGACGAATTATCTGTTCACGTCTTAAGGATGAAATTCCGCGTCACCAGTTTAAAATCCCGATTCAGGCGGCTATTGGCGGAACTGTAATTGCCAGAGAAACTATAAATGCATTCAGAAAGGATGTTACTGCAAAATGCTATGGCGGTGATGTTTCAAGAAAACGTAAGCTTCTTGAAAAACAAAAAGAAGGGAAAAAGCGCATGAAAATGGTAGGAAACGTTGAAATTCCTCAAAAGGCGTTCCTATCCGTTTTAAAGACAGGGGAAGATAAAAATGATTAACGAAGAAAAAGTTTACAGCGTATATGAATTTAACTCTCTTGTTGATAACACCATGCGTTCCTCACTTCCGTTTATCGCAGTAGAAGGGGAAGTGTCAAAGATTACGGTTCAGCAAACGTCGGGCCACTGGTACTTTTCAATTAAAGACGATAAAGCTTCGCTTGACTGCGTAATGTTCAGAAGTTCAGCCGCATCACAGAGTTTTGTTCCAAAGTGTTCCGACAAGATTATAGTTTATGGAACTCCTAATGTTTATCCGCAAAGCGGAAGATTTCAACTCAAATGTTCTTTGGTAAAACGCTCAGGGCAGGGAACGCTGTTAGAGATTATAGAGGAGAATAAGCGAAAATGGCAGAATACCTATTTTGCCCGTCCTCACAGACAGCTGCCCGTATTCGTTAGGGATGTTGTGATTATTACTTCTCTTACGGGTGAAGTGCTTCACGATATTCTTACCAATATCGGTAATGGACTGAATATAACCGTAGTTCCTGCGATGATGCAGGGCGAGATGTGTGCAGAGAGCGTTTCAAATGCGATTTACGGAGTTAACAAGGCTGTTAAAGAAGGAAAGCTCAAAGCCGATGTACTCCTTGTTGCACGAGGCGGCGGTTCTTTTGAAGATTTATATCCTTTCAATGATGAGCGAATTGTAAAAGCGCTTTCGTTAAGTGAGATTGTTTGTATTTCGGCAATAGGCCATGATCCGGACAATCCCTTGTGTGATTACTCTGCCGATATCAGGGCTAATGCACCCACTCAGGCCGGTGCATTTATAAAACAAAACAGGGAAAACTTTATAAAATTTATTCTTGATTCTAAGGCGCTGTTTTCGGAGCGTATTACACGAAGGGTAGAAAATGCCTATCAAAAGAACGATTTTGATAAACAAAAGCTTTCATCCTTGCTGATATCCCGTGCATCTGGTGAACAAATGCGCCTTAACCATAAAAAAGAGATTATTTTTACATACCTTGTTAATCTGTTTAAGCATAAAAAACAAATTGCTGAATCAAAGGTCAATCTGTTAAATGCCTATTCGCCCTTCGGCATATTGGACAGGGGATACAGCATAGTAAAAACCACAGACGGCAAAGTTGTTAAAAACGTCTCTTCACTTGAAAAAGGAGTAAAGTTTGTTTTAAAAATGAGCGATGGAGAAATAAGTGCGCTCTCGGAGGGAAAAATATGAATTATGAAGAACAGGTAAAAAGACTTGATGAAATATTAAAAGCACTGTCTGACAACAATACGCCTTTATCAGACGCTATAGCATTGTTTGAAGAGGGCAAAAAGATCTGTGAAAATATCGAATCAACACTCAGCGATGTTGAAAACAAAATTAATGTGCTTACAAAGCAGGGCATAAAGCCGCTTGATGAATAAGTTAGTTATTAATATCCAATAACGCCCTTAAAGCTTCTTCTGCAACCCTTACTCCCGTATTGAATGTTTGAATAACGCTTGACGGAATAATTCCGTTGTTCTCTTTACAAGTAACCGGAACAGGAGAAAACACAGCTTTTATTCTTTTTAATTCCTGTTCATCAAGATTCTTCCTTGCTTCATATCTAACCTCACGGGCAAGAGGGCATGAGTGTGTTTTATCAAGACTTGAGGCAACAAGCGGGGCTGAGAAATTTCTGCCGGCGCCCATTGATGAAACAATTATAGAGTCCGTATCAAGAAAGGCCTTATACAATATAATCTTTGCCCTTACATCATCAATACAATCAAGTAATACAATTTTTTCAAGTTCGTTGTCTTTGTAAAACTCTTTTATATCTTTATAAATCTTTTCAATATTCTCCGCTTTTATCATCTCTGAACATATTTTAATTTTTGAATTTGGGGATAAATCGCGTATGTGTTTTTCGCCTTCCTCTGTTTTGAGTCTTCCTATGTTGTCCCTTTTTGAAAGTATTTGCCTGTTAAGGTTGCTTTCTTCAAAAATATCCCCATCTATCAGATAGTAATTTAAGGCACCGAAACGAAGAATAACTTCAAGCGCAGTTCCGCCAACTCCCCCCAGTCCTGTTATAACAAACAATGTCTTGTTGATTATTTCACGCTCTTGTTTATTAATAATTAAATCCGTTCTTTCGTTCATTTTATCATTATAATAATGCGGAATAAGGAATTTCAATTGAATTTACTACATCATGCGAATTCTATATTCGTTAAAAAATGTTGAAATTTTATCAAAATTAGTTGAAAAAATAATATTTGTTGTATTTTTATAGACAATGTTTTTCATGTTTTGTTATATTCACTTGTAAAAAGGGGGTTATTAATGAATATAGCTATTGTCGGATATGGCAAAATGGGGATGATGATACATGAGCTTGCTCTTTCTCATGGGCATACCGTATCAAGCATCGTAGATGTTGCTTCATCCTGTGCTAATGTTACATCACGAAGTATAGAAAGCGTAAAAGGGTGTGATGTTGTAATTGATTTTTCATCTCCCTCATCCTGTATTTCAAATATTGAAGCCTATATGGCTATGGGTGTTAAAGCTGTTATAGGAACAACGGGATGGTATGATAAAATCGATTATGTTAAAAAACTGGTCACGGGTAATAACTGTCTTATGTATTCGGGGAATTTTTCCGTTGGCGTTGCCGTTTTTTTGAAAATAGCCGAAAGGGCTGCAAGTTTAATTGATGCTCTTGATGAATACGATATAGCTATTTCTGAAACTCACCATAGAGGAAAAGCAGACTCCCCATCCGGTACTGCAATAATGATTGCTCAAAAAATAATGTCAAATGTTGAGCGTAAAAAAAAGGTGGTTTTGGGAAATCCTGAGGGCAAAATAAAAAATGAAGAATTGCAGATTTCGTCATTACGCCTTGGAGCTGTATGCGGAATACACAGTGTAGAAATAGACAGCACTTGTGATTCAATTACACTTACGCATACTGCGCGTTCAAGAGAGGGGTTTGCCTTAGGTGCAATAAAGGCCGCAGAATGGCTTATGAACAAACAGGGCGGACTGTATAGTATGGATGATTTTATAAATGAATTATTAAAGGAGAAAATATGAGTAATGTGTTCAGCGGAGTTTTTACGGCTCTTATAACGCCTTTCACCGAGTATAATACTGTAGATTATACGTCTTTAGAAAGGATAGTAAACTATCAGATAGAATCAGGCATTGACGGTCTTGTTCCATGCGGTACTTCAGGAGAATCTCCAACGCTTTCGCATGAAGAACATAACAGGGTCATAAGACAGACAATTAAGTTTGCATCAGGCAGGGTTCCCGTAATAGCAGGCACGGGTTCAAACGCAACAAGCGAAGCTATTAGCCTTTCTCAGCGTGCAGAGGATGACGGAGTTGATGCAATTCTCCTTGTTAATCCATACTATAACAAACCCACGCAAAAGGGGATGTATCTGCATTTTAAGGCAGTTGCCGACAGCGTGAGCATTCCGTGTATTCTTTATAATATAAAGGGCAGGTGCGGTGTAAATCTTGAAACGGATACACTTATCAAGCTTGCAAATGATTGTTCTAATATAGTGGCCGTAAAAGAAGCTTCAGGCGATCTTGTTCAAATGGAGGATGTTATTAAGAGAGTGGATAAAAAAGGATTTTCCGTGCTCTCCGGTGATGATAATCTTTCTATTGAACTCATTAAAAGAGGAGGAAACGGAGTTGTTTCAGTAGCCTCAAATCTCTTTCCTCTTCAAATGAAAAAAATGATTTCATCAGCCCTCTCCGGCGATTTAGAAAGCGCTGAAAAATATAATTCATGGTTTGCTGAATTCTTTAAGGTCTGCTTTATTGAAACAAATCCTATTCCAATAAAAACAGCAATGGCCGCTATGGGATTTTGTAAGGATATATTCAGGCTGCCCTTGTGCAATCCAGACGACGATCATAAAAAAATAATAGTTGAATGTGTAAACAGAATGATGAATGATATTAAAGAAGGAAAAGATGGGAATAATTAACAACAATTTTTTAAAACTCAATGAATCATATCTTTTTCAAGAGATAAATCGCAGAACTCGTGAATGGATGGCAAAAAATCCGCTTCGTGAAGTATTGCGTCTTGGCGTTGGAAATACAACAGAACCCCTTACTCCGGTGATCGTTGATGCAATGCATAAAAAACTCAATGAGCTTTCATATGTAAACACATATACGGGTTACGGGGATGAGCAGGGGAATAATGATTTAAGAGCAGCCCTCGCAGATTTTTATAAAAGGGAATATAATGTTCATCTTGATAGAAATGAGTATTTTGTATCGGATGGAGCAAAGTCGGATGCAGGCAATATTCAGGAGCTTTTTTCTCCCTCCTGTAAGGTTGCGGTTCAAGACCCTTCTTATCCTGTATATGTAGATTCAAACGTTGTTGGGGGAAGGAGCGGTTTATACAATTCAAATCAGCTTTCATATGACGGTTTTGTGTTTTTAAATGCTGCTTCCGAAAACGGTTTTATTCCTTCCCCTCCAAAGGAGCATGTGGATATCATATACCTTTGTTTTCCTAACAACCCAACAGGGGCTGTGGCAACATCTGAACAGCTTAAGGCCTTTGTTGACTACGCTAAAAGGGAAAAAGCAATAATTATTTACGATGCAGCCTATGCCGACTATATCAGAACACCGGGCATACCGCATACTATCTATGAAATAGAGGGTGCAACATCTGTTGCTATAGAAATAAATTCATTCTCCAAAAACGCAGGCTTTACCGGAGTTCGCTTGGGATGGACAATAGTTCCTTTTGATATTGAGGCGGATGGGGTAGAAAAGGGCTTGTTACACAAGCTGTGGAATAGAAGGCAGTGTACTTTTTTTAACGGCGCATCCAATATCGCCCAAAGCGGAGGGGTGGCTGCATTAAGTCAAGAAGGAAGAAAAGAATGCAGGGGAATGGTTGACTATTACCTTGGCAATGCCTCAATAATTTTGAACGGAATTAAGAAAGTAGGTTTTGAATGTTATGGCGGAATTAACAGCCCTTACATATGGACGCGTTGTCCAAAAGGTATGTCGAGCTGGGAGTTTTTTGACTATCTTTTGAACAAAACAGGTGTTGTTGTCACCCCCGGTGTGGGCTTTGGAAAACAAGGCGAGGGCTATGTTCGCATAAGTTCTTACGGACATAGGGAAAACATAGAAAAAGCCATTAAGAAAATTTCGGAGGAGCTATGAGCGAAAAAAAAGTACCGTTTGATAAAGAGCTGCTTTATAAAATAAGTCAAAGAGAGGGAACGCCATTTTATATCTACGACGGAAAAGCTATTGTGGATAATTTTGAAAGATTTAAAAAAGCTTTTTCATGGAACAGCGATTTTAGAAACTATTTTGCCGTAAAAGCTCTGCCTAATTTGAACATCCTTAAAATGTTAGGTGAAAGGGGATCAGGCTCTGACTGCTCATCACTTCCCGAATTGAAGCTATCCAAGGAAGCCGGTATAACGGGCGAGCGCATAATGTTTACCTCAAACGACACTCCGAATGAAGAATTCATAGAAGCGTATCGATTGAATGCAATTATAAATCTTGATGATATTACACATATAAATGCTTTAGAGAGTGCAATTAAGGGTTTTCCCGAAACGATATCCTTCAGATACAATCCGGGGAAGGAGAGAACCGGAAATGTGTTTATCGGCAACCCTGTTGAGGCAAAATACGGAGTTACGAAAGATCAGCTTTTTGATTGTTATAAAATTGCAAAACAGAAGGGTGCAAAGCATTTTTATCTCCATACCATGGTTGCCTCTTGTGAATTGAAAAGGGATTTTATTGTGCAAACGGCAAATTCATTGTTTTCATTAGTAAAAAAGATATACGATGAAACCGGTATCCGCATAGAAGGAGTTGATCTTGGGGGAGGAATCGGAATCCCTTATACTCCGGATGCCGAAGAAATGAATCTTGAACTTCTTTCAAAAGAAATTAAAGAATTGTACGATAGAATAATTGTTAAAAACGGTCTTGCTCCGCTAAAGGTGTTTTTTGAATGTGGCAGAATGATCACAGGTCCCTATGGTTATCTTGTAACTAAAGTAAGACACGTGTGTCATAAATACAAGGATTATGTAGGACTTGATGCGTGCATGGCAGATTTAATGCGCCCGGCTCTTTATGGGGCATATCATCACATAACAGTATTAGGCAAGGAAAACGAAATCAAAGATCATAAATACGACGTAACCGGATCCTTATGTGAGAATAACGACAAGTTCGCAATAGACAGACCTCTTTGTAAGATAGAAAAGGGAGATATGCTTGTTATCCACGATGCCGGAGCACACGCTCATGCCATGGGGTTTAATTACAATGCCAAACTCAGAAGCCCCGAATTTCTTGTAAATCCGGATGGCGATATTCTTAAAATAAGGCGTAGAGAAACGTTTGAGGATTATGTGGCGCCCCAGCTGTTTAATCCTGAGAAATTAGAATTTTAATCGCCTGTATAGCTGTTTTTATGGCATCTTCCGTGTTATGTACCTGTGGATTTGAGAGTCCTTTTTTTGCTCTCTCCTGATTACCGACTATTGAAAACACAGATCCGATTCTTACATTCAGATAAGAAGATGCTATAAACAGCGCTGCACTTTCCATTTCACTTGCAAGGCACCCTAAACGTTTGTATGCCTCCCACTTGTTTTCAAGTTCATAGCTTACAGGCATAAGATGAGGCTCGTGCTGTCCGTAAAAAGAATCCTTACATTGAACAACGCCTAAATGATAATTCAATTTAAGAATTGTTGCGGCTTCTTTTAAGGCTGCTGTTACGTTAAAATCACTCACTGCAGGATATTCAATAGGAGCGTATTCCTTAGATGTTCCCTCAGCCCTTACGGCGCCCGTTGCTATTACAATATCCCCACCGATAACGCTTTCTTTTATTCCACCGGCTGTTCCGACTCTGATAAAAGTATCTGCTCCGCATTTTACAAGTTCTTCAATAGCTATGGATGCAGAAGGACCTCCAATGCCTGTGCTTGTTACGGTTACAAGGGTGTCATTTAAATATCCGTTATACGTGGTGTATTCACGGTTTTGAGCGACCTTCCAGCTTCTTTCAAGATGTGAAGCGATTTTCTCAACCCTTCCGGGATCGCCAGGAAGTATAACGTATTTTCCTATCTCACCTTTTTTTAAGTGAATGTGATACATCCTACCGTTATCAAATTCGTAAGCCATTTGTAACCCCTCTGTGTTAATTATTTTTATCTATAAATTATAACATACTAAAAAAACTAATTTTCCTCTAATTATTGAAGATAAAAAAAAGTTAGTTTTGCTATTGAAAAAACATCAATTTTATATTTATAATTGTACTTGCGTTTACGGAGAGGTTCCCGAGCGGTCAAAGGGGGCAGACTGTAAATCTGTTGGCTAAGCCTTCGAAGGTCCGAATCCTTCTCTCTCCATATTCGTGCCGCCCTAGCTCAGTTGGCCAGAGCATCTGATTTGTAATCAGAGGGTCGTCAGTTCGAATCTGACGGGCGGCTTTTCTTCAACTTTTATTTCCATATATTTTTATAACGCTATAAATTCCTTAGTGAAAAATTGTCTGTATTTATTTCAAAGCTATTTGTGCGAAAAAAAACTATAAACGCATTCGTTATTTTATTCTCTGTTTATTCCTATTCTTCTTTGTATTCATAAAAATATGTTGTTACTGTAACATTATTTAGAATTAGTTAAAAAAAAAGTATTTTTTTAGACTGATATCATATGTCTTATGATATAATTAAAAACCGTATTACAAAAAAAAGGGGATTTTTAATGAAATTTAATTTCAAAGAAAAATTTAAAGACGCAAGCTCCGAAAACATCTACAGGCTCGATGGAATGGTTCCGGTATTAAAGGCCATACCATTTGGTTTGCAGCATGTTCTTGCTATGTTTGTGTCTAACGTTGTTCCGGTTATGATTATTGCCGGTCTTGCAGTTTACAATGGCGAAAAGTTTACGCCTGTTCAAACAGCTCAATTAATTCAGGCTGCTATGATTGTTGCCGGTATCGGGACATTAATTCAGCTTTATCCCATATGGCGAATAGGAGCAAGGCTTCCTGTTGTAATGGGATTGAGCTTTACCTTCCTTAGTGCAATGATTTCATGT
>JAQYLW010000056.1 GCA_028719825.1 Spirochaetales bacterium
GGATATTTCGTCATCCGATACATATGTTGTTATAAGCGTATTCATTCCTACGGTGGGGAGGGTGGTATCTATTTCTTTATCACAAAGGATAACGGCATCTTTCTCAAAATACGGTGTGTAATCCGCAAACAGCGATGCAAGCTTTTCACCCTCATTTTTTTCTATGCCCGTAATAATAAGAATATCGGGTTGATCAAGGGCAAAAATGCTACGGATTCTGGATGAGATGAGAGAGGTTTTTACCGTGCTGTCCTTTAGGGGCAAGAAGAAAACGGATATAACTCTGTTCTGTGTTTGAATAGCCTCATCAAGGGGGAGAGGCTGTATTTCCTCTGATGGTGTTTTGTCTGTTTCAGAGGCTCCCACAGTTTCACCATTAGCGCTCTTTTCACCCTTAGTGATAGTTTCACTCTTATCGATATCAACCTGTGGCTCTGTAGTATCGGATGGGATGTTTGTTTCTTCCTGCCCTCCTTCCTCTGTTATGTTTTGAGTAGGAGGCTGTTCCCGGTCTGTTTTAGGCTCCTCAGGCTGTTTTACACCGGGGACATAATACACTGCAGTTTGCGATATGATTGGCTTTTGAGGATATGCGCTTTTATGCGGTATTTTAGAAAAATCAATGTTTCCCGTCACCATTGCGGCGCACGAAGTAATGAAAATAAAAACAAGGACAACAGAACAAATTCTTACTATCTTACTCATCCTCTCTCCATCATTTATCTTTTCAAATCATCCTTTGATATTAACAGTTTATTTCTGAACTCTACCTGTTCATCCCCGTTGTATTTTTGCTTTTGTATTGTCATAAGTCCGCCTCGTTCTTTAAAGCGGGGGATGATATGAATATGTGTATGCTTTATTTCTTGTCCTGCTACGGGTCCGTTGTTTATTAAGATGTTGGTATCATCAGCGTTAAGAGCAGTTCTCAATTTTTTTGATATTACTGCGCTAATAACGGCAAGATGTGAAAGTATAGAGCTATCTATGTTTTCTATAAGGCTTTCGTTGCATTTAGGAATCAACAGCACATGACCTTTTTCAAATGGGTTGATATCAAGGATTGCAACACATATTTCATCTTCGTAAATTTTGGATGAGGGAATATTGCCCTTTATTATTTCCTCAAAAATGTCCATTTTTTTCTCCTTATATTACAAACAGACCGTTTTTCATTATCTGCTTTTGTGTTCCGTCCTTAAGTGTTGCAGTTATGCACAGCGTTTCATCGCCCACCATAAAGTCGGTATGCTCAATGGATGTGTTGAGTCCGAGAGCGTGTTTTTTCTCATCTGTATCTGCCTGTTTACCGCCTTTAACGCAGTCGGGGTATGCGCTCCCGAGCGCTATGTGACAAGAGGCGTTTTCATCGTAAAGAATTGAGGTGAAAATCTTTTTACTCATTGAAATGGGTGAGGCATTGTCAACAAGGGCAATTTCTCCAAGATATGGAGTTCCTTCATCTATATTAAGATAGTTCTCTATGGCCTTTTGACCGTTTTTGGCGCTGACCTTTATAACCTTTCCGTTTTCAAAATGAAATGTTGCCTCTTCCACTTTGTCGCCTTGAACATTCACGGGGCGTTTTGTGGTAATATAGCCGTTTGCTGTTTTGTAATCGGGGGCTGTGTATATTTCAAAAGTAGGCAGGTTTGGAATAAACACCGTTCCGTCCTCCATTACCTGCTCTCCGCCCATCCATACGGCATTATCGTTAAAGCCCACGGTGAAATCGGTTCCTTTTGCCGTGTAATGCAGTTCTTTTATTTTCAGGTTGTTAAAAGCAGTGCGACGTTTTTTCATTTCAGCGGTAAGCTCAAACCATTTTTTTACGGGATCAGCCTCATCAAGGAACAGAATAGAAGCAACAAGATCCCACATATCATCAACGCTTGCATTTTCTCCAAGCGTCTTTTTTGCCCATTTAATTCCCGGAACACAAATTACAACCCATGGTATGGTGTGGTTGATAACTGCGTTGTGATAAACCTCTGTTGCCTTTCTGTTTTCCCTTGTATAAATAAGGTTCATCTCTTGGTTTGCGCTCTTAAGAGCATCAAAGCTCTCTGTGGAATCAATGGAAATACGACCCCATTTTTCGTTTACTCTCTCTCGGTCGTAGGCCTTTAAAAAATCAGGATAATAACCGATATCTTCCTTGTTTTGAGTATTTGTCCTAACAGCCTGCAAGTACAGATCACGAGGCTCTATATATACGTATTTTGCCCCCATTTCATAGGCTTTTTGTGCAACCTTCCTTGCAAAAGGATATGCCTCTATTTCTGCTGTTATACTGATACACATTCCCTTTTTAAATCCAAGTCCGGCTTTAAGAATAAGCTCGGCATATTTGTTTTGTCTTTCTTCTGTTTTTGTCATATTATAATTATATCTTTTACAATGAGATATTAGCAAGAAAGGGCCGTATGGCTGAGTTTTTAAAAGTGCATGATGAACGGAGGGCGAGTGTGGAAAGTTTTTTGCTTGGTGAGAATATCCTATATTACGAGGGGAACATATCCCTGCTTCAAAAAACAGTTATAGGGGTGATAGGAACAAGAAATCCAAGTGAAACAGGGCTGTATAACGCATCGTATATTTCTTCCGTTTTATCCCAAAAAGGATATGCGGTGCTTTCAGGGCTTGCAAAAGGAATAGATACTGCGGTTCATAAGGCTTCTTTATCCTCAACCGTTGCCGTACTTCCCACATCCCTTGATAAACCCACCTATCCCAAGGAAAACGCATCTCTTCGCAGCGAAATTATCAAATCGGGAGGTCTTGTGGTTTCTCCGTTTAAGGAAGGTTCTATGCTGTATAAAAGCTCGTTCATTATAAGGGACAGGATTCAGGCGTATTTATCAAAATCACTTATAGTAATAGAATCATCTGTTTCAGGCGGCAGTATGCATGCCCTCAAATGGGCAGCCGCTCATAAAAGAACGGTATATGTTCTTAAGGACGAAAAAAGATTGTTTCCTCTTTTACAAAACCCTTATGTGCATTTTGTAAGTGTAAGGGAAATAGAAAACATGCTATAATTCATTATTATGAGCAACAAAAAGATACTGTTAACTGGGGGGCTTGGATATATAGGTTCACACACTGCCGTTAGTTTGTTAAACAGCGGTTATGATGTGGCTATAATTGATGATCTGTCCAATTCTCATATAGAAGTAAAGGATGCCATTCAAAAAATCACCGGCAAAAAAATTGACGTTATAATAGGTGATTGCGGTAAGGCGGAGGATATCAACAGGGCGTTTGAAGAATGCGGACCAATATATGCGGTTGTTCATTTTGCAGGCTTCAAGGCAGTTGGGGAGAGCGTTCATAAGCCGTTGAAATATTACAAAAACAATTTAGAGAGCGCTATAGAAACAATAAATGCTTGCTTTAAATACGGCTGTAAGAATTTTATTTTTTCATCATCTGCAACCGTTTACGGCAATGCACAAAGAATGCCTATAGTGGAAAGCGATCTCCTAAGCTATACTCAGCCTTACGGAGAAACCAAGTTAGTTATAGAGAATATGCTTTGTGGAATATGTAAAGCCGAAAAGGACTTTAACGTTATTATGCTAAGGTACTTCAATCCCGTAGGAGCGCACGAAAGCGGATTGATAGGCGAAGATCCAAACGGAATTCCAAACAACCTTATGCCCTATATCACTAAAGTTGCCGTCGGCAAGCTTGAAAAACTCACTATATTCGGCTCGGATTATCCAACTCCCGACGGAACCTGTGTGCGAGATTTTATTCACATCACCGATTTAGCAGAGGGACATGTGAAAGCGGTTGACAAAATAGGACACTTAGAAAACAACATTGAGGCTGTTAATCTGGGCCGCGGCAAGGGAGTTAGTGTCAAAGAACTTGTCGATACGTTTAACGAAATATCAAACGGCGCGTGTAAGGCAGTTTACGGACCTCGTAGAGAGGGGGATGTTCCTGTTTCTTATGCGGATGTGAAAAAAGCAAATGAAGTGTTAGGGTGGAAGGCACGCCTTGGAGTTAAAGATATGTGTATTTCGGCTTATAAGTGGGAATTAAGCCATATGGAGAAAAAATGAAAGTACTGATAGTAGTTGATATGCAAAATGATTTTGTATACGGCAGCCTTGGAAGCAAACAGGCTGAAAGTATTGTAAAGGGAATTGCGGATTATGCTTCTTCTTTTGAAGGGAAGGTTGTGTATACAAGGGATACTCATACATCCTCTTATATGACTACGGAAGAAGGAAAAAATCTGCCTGTCGTTCATTGCGTTAAAGGTACAAACGGCCATGAAATAGTAGATCCTCTCAAAGCATTATCTCTAAATTGTAAAATAATAGATAAACCAACCTTTGGCAGCGTAGAATTAGGGGAATACTTAAAATCATTAGACGATATAGAAAGTGTTACGCTTGTTGGTTTATGCACTGACATTTGCGTTATTTCCAATGCCCTGCTTATCAAAGCATTCCTGCCGAATACCCCCGTATTCGTAAAAAAGGATCTGTGCCGCGGAAGCTCAGAAGAGGGGCATGACAACGCTATAAATGCCATGAAGAACTGTCAGATTCACATTATATAACAATTGTTATTAAAACTTGTTTGAGAATTTATTAACTGTTTGTTATAAGCATAAGAGGGGTTTTAAATAAGACATTAAAAAAAGGAGGGGCAGCCCTCCTTTTTTAGTAATTGTTATATTATAAATCATCAACCAAGGCTGTTGCCTTTGCATAGGCGGTAGAACGAGCTTCAAAAAAGTCCGTCTTTACCATGTTTGCGTTTGAATATTGATTAACCCATGCCATGTCATTAGGTTCTTCCTCAAAACCCTTGTACAAAACATCGTCAAATCCAAGTTCCTTCCATCTTAGATTTCCAAGGTAATGAATGTAATCAGAAACCATCTTGTCCGTAAGTCCCTCTATTTCGTTCCCTATTACATATTCTCCCCATTCTGCCTCTTGCTTTGTGCCTTCCTTAATCATTTCTCTGTACACATCTATATCTTCTTTAGAAAACAGCTCGGGATGCTCCTTGCGAATTTCTAAAATTATGTTTCTGAAAAGCCATAAATGCGTGTTTTCATCACGATTTATATATCGGATTTCGCTTGCCGATCCCGGCATTTTACCATTTCGTGCCAGATTGTAAAAAAACATAAAACCTGAATAAAAATAAATTCCTTCAAGTATGTAGTTTGCAATAAGAACTCTCATAAAGGTTTTTATATCCTTATGAGTTGTAAATTCGTTATATATGTTCCCTATAAAGGTGTTTCTTTTTAAAAGATGTTCATCATCCTTCCATAAGAACAGTATATTGTCTCTTTCGTTGGGGGAACATATGGTGTCAAGCATATAAGAATATGATTGGGAATGTATGCATTCCTGATACGTTTGTATGTGCAAACATAGGTTTACTTCATTTGCCGTAATATAGTCGCTTACTCGTGGCAGGTTTGAACTTTGAAGGCTGTCTAAGAAAATCAAAAACGACAGAACCCTGTCATATGCTTTTCTCTCTGCTTTTTGCAAATTCGGATAGTCCTTAAAATCCTGAGCAAGATTGATTTCTTCGGGTACCCAGAAGTTGTTCATTGCCTGTCTGTACCAATCGGAAACCCACTGATACTTCATGTTGTTGAAGTCATTTAAATTTGTTGTGTTTCCAAACAGCATAAATCTTTTGCTTATTTCCGTGTCGCCCTTAGGATTAAATAGCGGGCGAGGCATCATGTTTTTATTGTCTTCCATGTTTTTTATTATATATTATGAAACGCCAAAGTAAAATGATGTTTTTGCTCTTTGATTCTTTGTGTTATTACAACAGTTCATCAAGCGATGTAAAGACACTCTCAAGATTGTCGGCCTTTATTGTTGCGTACCTGTCAAGATAAGTGTCCTGTTTGTTTACTATAATTATTTTTGCCTTGTTTTCAGCAGCATATAAGGGAAGAGAAGCGGCAGGCTGTACGGTAAGGGAAGATCCTAAAACCATAAATACATCCGATTGAGAAGAACATGTTATTGCCCTTGATAATACGTGTTCGTTTAGCGGTTCTCCGTACAGTACAATGTCGGGTTTTATAAGTCCGTTACAGCGTTTGCAATACGGAACCTTTCCTTCTGTGATAATAGTGGCAATATCCTCATAGGAATAATGCAGACCGCATTCCGTACAGTATGCATCGGCTGCACTCCCATGTAGGTTATAAACCTTTTTTGAGCCTGCTCTCTCATGTAACGAGTCTATGTTTTGTGTAAATATGTTTTTTAAATAACCCTGTCTTTCAAGCTTTGCCAACACTGAATGAACGATATTGGGCTTGTAGTTTTCAAGATGATACCACACATCCTTTGCCCAATCATAAAAGATATCAGGATGTTTTTTAAAATATCCTATGGACAAAATTGTTTCTATATCACATCCGAGGTTTTGTGCTTTATATACTCCCTTTTCCCCTCTGAAGTCAGGAATGCCCGAAAGCGTTGATATGCCGGCTCCGGTAAGAACGTTAAAATTTCGCGAACTCTTAATAATGGAGATTATATCTGTGATTTGTTTATCCATATTTATATTTTATTACCTAAGGGCAGAGGATTAAAAATAAAAAAAGGAACTCTGTTGCAAGTCCCCTGTCGTTGTAAGTTTGGGCCCAGCAGGACTTGAACCTGCGACCCACAGATTATGAGTCTGTTGCTCTAACCAACTGAGCTATAGGCCCTTACAACAGTACTCTATAGTATTATATTACACTTTAAATGTCAATTATTGATTTATGTAGTTTTCTGTTTGGTACGCTGTGCCTATAGACTCAATAGCGACCATGGTTTTTATTGTCCTTAACTGATTTGAATCAATTTTATGCCACTGCTCTTCAAGCTGTTACCGGCATACCGAAAAAAGTGTATTTACTAAAGTTAATCCAATGGAGGTGATCGGAATTGAACCTCCTACTTTAAGCTTCGCTTTCGCTCGCTGAAAGGTCGTCGTTCCAATTCCTAATGGAGGTGATCGGAATTGAGCCTCCTACTTTAAGCTTCGCTATCGCTCGCTGAAAGGTCGTCGTTCCAATTCCTATGGAGGTGATCGGAATTGAACCGACGACCTTTTGAATGCCATTCAAACGCTCTAGCCAACTGAGCTACACCCCCAAAAGTAACGTTATTATAGTATAGCAACAGAATAAAAATATCAACATCAGGGATTTTACAGTAAATATTCTGACTTACAAATCGTTTATCTGTTGTAATATAATACGCATTATGGAAAGTAAAATAAACAAAAAACTTGTTATCTCATATTTTGTACTGTTCTTTTTGATACTTGCAGGCGGTATTCAGGATACATATGCTTACTTCTGCCGTGACGGAGTGTTTGCAAATGCACAAACAGGAAACGTTGTTTTGTTCAGCGTTAATTTTTTC
>JAQYLW010000057.1 GCA_028719825.1 Spirochaetales bacterium
CCGTAAATATGTATACTGCTGTTCTTATAGCAAATGCGGTTACGGCACGCAGAAATCTTTTTGAAAACATTGATTATAAAGTAGGACTTACCCCAGCTTATACAAAAGTATCCTCTTTAACATCCGAAAGCCCAACATGGGATGATGCCGTAAAAACATTTGAGGAAGCAAAAGAACTTGTTGATTATTGTCTATCACAGGGGCGTGGAGTATACAACGGAAAAGGAACAGGATTCAGATTGCCGACAGATGAAGAGCGCATGTTCGCGTTTAAAGCAATTCCAAATCTTTCCTCCGTTTGGAAAAAATCAGAAGTACAGGGAAATGACGGACAAGAACTTAAGGCTTCATCCTTTCCTCAATTTCAAAGGGTGGATCAGGCAAGCGGAGACAGAAACCCCGCAAGCAACGATAAAGATGCTACGCTTAATGCATATTGTTATACATTCCGCTCTTCAAACGGTATGTCTCAGCCTATTTTGGATGTTTATATGAAAGACAGTAAATTGCCAAACAACATAGGAGCTTATCATATGTCGGGGCTTGCTGGAGAGTGGGTTGATACACCGTATTCTTCAACCGATTATCTTGTTATGGGGGGAAGTTGGTTTGCAAGCGGTAAAATGATGCGAACGGGATACAGGAATCATATGACTCCTGATACAAATACTAGCTTTGTCGGGTTACGCTTGGTAAGAAATAAATAAATAATATTCTCCTTCTGTTGCATAATTATGCATAAAAAATGTATAATTATGCAAAATGAGGGAAAAAAAATGAAAAATAAACTATTATTACTTGCGCTGTCATGCGTTTTATTATTAACTGTTTCGTGTTCTAAAACGGCTCCTAAGGCTATAGGTGTTCAAGCAGGTACTACAGGTCAGTATTTTGTAGAAGGCGATGCTGATTGGGGATTTGAAGGTATAAAGGGCTATGAGTGTAAGCACTACGCAAATGCAGGGCTTGCTGTTCAGGATTTAAAGAATAAATCAATACGATACGTTATGATCGATCAGGCACCGGCACTTACTCTGCAGAACACAATCAAAGGCATTAAAGCAATAAACATTCCGTTGTCGGAAGAAGAATATGCATTTGCCGTAGATAAATCTCAAAATGATCTGCTTCAAAAGGTTAACGCTGCACTTGAAAAAATAAAGCAAAACGGCAAGTTTGATTCTATTCTTAAGGCTTACAGTACAGGGGATGGAATAAAGCCGGTAACAAGTGCAAAGAAGGATCTTTCAAAGCAGGATAAACAACTTGTAGTTGCCACAAATGCGGCATTTGCTCCGTTTGAGTATCGCGAAGGGGATAAATTCTGTGGTATCGACATGGAGCTTGCTCGTGAGATAGCAGATGAACTTGGTATGGAACTTGTTCTTGAAGATATGGAGTTTGACTCTGTTGTTATCTCTGTTGGTAAACACGGAGTAGATCTTGGAATGGCAGCTCTCACCGTAAATGAAACCCGAAAGAAAAGCGTTAACTTCTCATCATCTTACTATAATGCTGCTCAGGTTTTGGTTACTCTTGAAAATGATAATACATTCCAATCATGCAAAACTGCATCCGATGTTCTTGCTGCATTAAAGTGATACTATTATGTGGAACATATTCAGTAATCAATTAATAGCAAAGGGCGGGTACAAGCTTATTTTAACCGGCTTGGTTTCTACGTTGGAAATAGCCATAGCCGGACTTTTGATAGGTTTTGTGCTTGGTGCAATTCTTGCGTTTATAAAAGTGGCGCCTAAGTATAAAATGGGAATTCGTATACTGTCACGAATTGCCGATGTCTATATCGCTTTGTTCAGAGGAACCCCTATAGTTGTACAGCTTCTTATAGGATACTTCGTAATAGCTCCGTTGTTGGGAGGATTGGTAAACGGAATAGCTGTATCAATAGCAGTGTTTGGATTAAACAGCGGAGCTTATATGTCCGAGATGATAAGGGGAGGAATCCTTAGTGTAGATCCCGGACAGCTTGAAGCAGGTAGGGCATTAGGGCTCACTTTTACACAGGCAATGCTTAAAATTGTCTTGCCTCAAAGCGTAAAAAACATCCTTCCGTCCCTTGGAAACGAGTTTATATCGCTTATCAAGGAAACATCCGTTGTGAGTTTTATTGCGGTTGTGGATTTAACAAAGGCATACAAGACTATGGCTGACGCGACATATGAGTATATAGTCCCATATTTAATGCTTGCGCTTACTTATTTGATTCTTGTTATGATCGTTACGTTTATTATGAATGGCATAGAAAGGAGATTTAAGAAAAATGAGCGATGAAGTACTTTTGAGCGTTAAAGGGTTAAAAAAGAACTTCGGCAATCTTGCCGTTCTTAAGGGAGTGGATCTTGACGTACACAAGGGAGAAAAAATAGTTATTATCGGCGCATCAGGCTGTGGTAAAAGTACATTTTTAAGATGCATTAACTGCCTTGAGGATCCAAGTGACGGAGAGATAATGTTCGAAGGTGAAAACCTTGCGGATATGAGTGTTGATATCAATATCCATCGTCAAAAAATAGGTATGGTGTTTCAACAGTTTAATCTGTTTAACAACTACACGATCTTAGATAACATAATGCTTGTGCCTCTGACAGTTGCAAAAAAGAATATAAAAAATCGAAAGCTTCTCAGCGAGAAAAAAATTGAAATTGAGGAAAAGGCACATAGTCTTTTAAAGCGAATAGGACTTGACGATAAAGCCTTATGTTATCCTTCTGTTCTATCGGGAGGGCAAAAACAGCGTGTTGCAATAGTGCGTGCTCTTGCTATGGAACCTAAGGTAATGCTTTTTGACGAACCGACATCCGCCTTGGATCCTGAGATGGTTGGGGAGGTTTTAAATCTTATGAAAGGCCTTGCCACCTACGGTATGACAATGCTTATAGTTACCCACGAGATGTCGTTTGCCCGTCAGGTTGCAGATAGAGTAGTATTTATGGACAATGGTAAAATTGCAGAAGAGGGAAGTCCGGAAAAGATTTTTGATAACCCTGTAAATGCACATTTACAATCATTTTTAAAAAAAGTTTTATAAGGAGAAAATATGACAAAAGGTATTAAAAAAATTGTTCTTGCATATTCAGGAGGGCTTGATACTTCCATAATAATTCCATGGCTTAAGGAAAACTATGATAACCCCGAAATTATAGCTGTTTCAGGCGATGTGGGACAGAATGATGAGCTTGAGGGGCTTGAAGAAAAGGCCATTAAAACCGGTGCATCAAAATGTATCGTAATGGATCTTAAAGAGGAGTTTGTTCAGAATTACATATATCCGACTCTTAAGGCCGGTGCAAAATATGAGGGCGAATATCTTTTAGGAACATCCTTTGCTCGTCCCGTAATAGCAAAGGGGCTTTGTGAAATAGCAAAAAAAGAAAACGCAGATGCAATATGTCATGGAGCAACAGGCAAGGGAAACGATCAAGTTCGCTTTGAATTGGCAATAAAGGCCTTCTTACCCGATATTAAAATCATAGCTCCTTGGAGAGAATGGAACATTAAAAGCAGGGAAGAAGAGATAGAATATGCCGAAAAGCACAACATCCCTTTAAAGATAAACAGGGAAACAAACTATTCTAAGGATAAAAACCTTTGGCATTTATCTCACGAAGGACTGGATTTGGAAAACCCCGAAAACATGCCCGAATATGAAAAAGCAAAGTTTTTGGAAATGACAACTCCGCCTCGCTTAGCACCCGATAAAATTACAAAAGTAACCATAGGTTTTGAAAAAGGAAAGCCCGTAACGCTTAACGGAGTTAAAAAGACCGGAGTTGAAATGGTTACGGAGCTTAATAAAATCGCAGGTGAAAACGGCATAGGTCTTGTCGATATTGTTGAGAACAGACTAGTGGGAATGAAATCCCGCGGCGTTTACGAAACTCCGGGAGGAAGCATCCTGTATAGAGCTCATGAGGTTCTTGAAACGCTTTGTTTGGACAAGGATACACAGCATTACAAAAGCAAAATTGCTCTTGAATATGCGGACCTTGTTTATAACGGCAAATGGTTTTCTCCGCTTCGTGAAGCACTCGATGCCTTTGTC
>JAQYLW010000058.1 GCA_028719825.1 Spirochaetales bacterium
TCAAATTCAAATTCTGTAAACGGCGGGAGTTTTCTTGCCGAATAATCGGCATATGCAGGATTTCCGTAAGGATGAGTAAGATAGGTATATGATTCGTTTGCGCTCTCTGATGATGGGCTCATCTCTGTTGGAGATACAAACAAATCGCCGGCATAAGCATTGCTTTCTTCTTCTTCTTTTGCACTTGCTTCTATATTTTCTTCCGTTTGGTTAATTACAACATCTTCAATTAGCCAAAGTTTTTGATATGCTTCCTCTGTAATGTTCTTTGAAGCGCTTGTAAGCATTAAAGTAGAGTAAGCACTGTCATGGTCAGCACCGTCTATTGCCTGTCCGTTTGGACAATACTTGCATTTTTGAACTTCGCTCTGTTCCTTAGCCTCTGCGGTGCTTTCTTCTTCAAATCCTTCGCTTACGTTTTGGGGGAGTGCTAACGCCTCATATGCAGGACTTACGGTATCAATCTTTTCAGGAGCTTTTACAGGGGAGAGGTGTGCAACAAATTCGCCGCGCTTTTTCATATCCTCTGTGGGTTCTATATATTTTTCGCCTTCGCCCCTTACTGCCGTGTCCTTGTTCCATGCAAACTCAACACATCCCTCTGCCCTTGTAATGGGTTCTTTCTTTTTGGGAAGGTCAAATTCAAATTCCGTAAACGGCGGGAGTTTTCTTGCCGAGTAATCGGCATATGCAGGATTGCCGTAAGGATGAGTAAGATAGGAATAGGATTCGTTTGCGCTCTCTGATGATGGGCTCATCTCTATTGGGGAAACAAACAAATTGCCGTTATAAACATCGCTTTCCTCTTCTTTTGCACTCGTTTGAGCATCTTCTTCCGTTTGATTAATTACAACATCGTCAATTAGCCAAAGCTTTTGATATGCTTCTTCTGTAATGTTCTTTGAAGCGCTTGTAAGCATTAAAGTAGAGTAAGCACTGTCGTGGTCAGCGCCGTCTATTGCCTGTCCGTTTGGACAATATTTGCGTTTTTGAACTTCGCTCTGTTCCTTAGCCTCTGCGGTAGTTTCTTCTTCAAATCCTTCGCTTACGTTTTGAGGAAGTGATAACTCCTCATATGCAGGACTTACGGTATCGATTTTTTCAGGAGCTTTAACGGGGGAGAGGTGTGCAACAAATTCGCCACGCTTTTTCATCTCCTCTGTGGGTTCTATGTATCTTTCGCCTTCGCCCCTTACTGCTGTGTCCTTGTTCCATGTAAAGTCAACACATCCCTCTGCCCTTGTAATGGGTTCTTTCTTTTTGGGTAGGTCAAATTCAAATTCCGTAAACGGCGGGAGTTTTCTTGATGCGTAATCGGCATATGCAGGATTTCCATAAGGATGAGTAAGATAGGTATAGGATTCGTTTGCGCTCTCTGATGATGGGCTCATCTCTATTGGCGTTACGAACAAATCGCCACTATAAACATTGCTTTCTTCTTCTTTTGCACTCGCTTCTACATCTTCTTCCGTTTGGTTAATGACAACATCCTCAATTAGCCACAGCTTTTGATATGCTTCTTCTGTAATGTTCTTTGAAGCGCTTGTAAACATTAAAGTAGAGTAAGCACTGTCGTGATCAGCACCGTCTATTGCCTGTCCGTTTGGACAATATTTGCACTTTTGAACTTCGTTCTGTGCCTTAGCCTCTGCGGTGGTTTCATCTTCAAATACAGGGGATTCCACTTCTTCGGAGTGCTTCATCTTAGCGTATTGTTCACTCAAGGAATGATCCTCCTCATATGAGTAAACAACGGCTTCGCTCTCGTTTTCCGTGATTTCTTCGGGGTTCAGATTGTATTCTCCGCTCATTACAACAGCAGCTGCTGTTGTAGGTCTGAGTTTCTTTACAAATTCACCACGTTCAATCTGATCGGGAGAAGGCGAGATATATAATTCTCCTTCAAATCTCTTAGCTGTGTCCCTGTTCCATGTAAAATCAACACATCCCTCTGCTCTTGTAATAGGTTCCTTATTTTCGTAAGGATGAGTAAGATAGGCATAGGATGCATTTGCACTTTTTGATGATGGGCTCAACTCTATTGGAGCTACAAACAGATTGCCGTTATAAACATCAACGCGTCCTGCTTCCTCTGTTTTCTGTTCATCTTCAAATACAGGGGATTCAACCTCTTCGGAGTGTTTCATAGCAGCGTATTGTTCGCTCAAAGAATTGTCTTCATATGAGTAAACAACTGCATCGCTCTCAAATTCCGTGCTTTCTTCGGGGTTTAGATTGTATGCCCCGGTCATAATAACATCAGGTTCTACATATACTGTAGGTCTGAGTTTCTTTACAAATTCACCGCGCATGATCTGTTCTGGAGAAGGCGAGATATATAATTCTCCGTCAAATCTCTGTGCTGTATCCTTATTCCATATAAAGTTTACAGAGCCCTTTGCGGCGCTTAATTCGGGCTTTTTAACTTCAGGAAGGTCAAATTCATATGAGCCAAACGGCTGAAGTTCTTTATTTTCCTCAGGCGGAATGAAAGCAAAAACATTTTCGCCCTCGTCCTCTTTGAAGAAATCAGGATATGCGTCGGCGAATGTCTGCTCACCATCTTTTTCATATTTTGCGGTTTTTGCGTTGATTCTGTTTTTCTGCTTTTCATTAAGAGGGTCGTATTCTTCTATTCTTTCCCAATCCTCCGGTATGGGAGCTCCCTTTAAGAATGCGCTGTCATAATCTTTTTCTTCATTAACAGAGTTATATAACGGCGAATCGTATCCCGACGGATTAATTGCATCAGGATCATAATCGGCAGCAACTTTGTTTAAGGAGTAATTTGCGGATTCAATCCAAAGCAGGGAAATAGCCAGGACAATGCCTGCTGCAATAACCGGAATAAACGATATAAGAAAACTATACAGACTGGCACGTGTGACAATTCCGCTTGGAAAAAGCCAAAATAGAAGAGCTACCGACAACAATGCAATGATTCCGACCGAAACAAGTATTGAAATCAGGATAGCTTTTGTAAACTTAGATTTCATAAGAAATTTGCTCCTCGCCTATGCTTACTTTTAGGGTCATGACGCATTAAAATGCGACAATACCCCTTGAAAGCATATAATATATTATATAAATTATATAGCACAGGATAAATCAATGACAAGTAAAAAGTTGATAATGCTGGCAGTTTTAGCACTGTGCCTTATTCTTTTGTTTGCTGCACTTTTTGGTGAAAAATCTCTGTTTAAAACACGGGAAATGCTTTTAAAAAATGCCGAACTTGAAGAGAGTATCTCCGAAGTGTCTTATAAAAACGCAAGGCTTGGGAAAAGCTATAAAGTAACGGAGAATATTTCCGATTCGGATTACGACTCCTTCTATAGGCCGTCGGGAAATGAATTTTTTGCAGAAACAACAACCGCACGCAAGGTGCTTATCTCACTTGGCTGTTCGGGCGTTGCCGTTTTTATTGTTTTATTGCTGCTTGTTTTAAGAAAACGACGCATTTCCTTAGCAAACAATGAGGCCATCGATGATGAATCGGACGATAACAGCTTTTTTAACAAGCGCAATGCAAAAGATGCGATTTTTGACGATAAAGTTGTTGATATGCGAACCAAAGAAGGGCTGAACAAGGTTTGCGACACCATAGCCGTAGGGGGAGTGGCCATTATTCCGTGCGACACGGTTTATGGTTTTTGTTCGCTTGTAAACGATGCTGCAAAAGAAAGGATAACCGCAATCAAAGAAAGGGATCCTAATAAGAATTTCATTGTTGTTGCTACCATGCAAAAAGCAAAACACCTCCTTGGAAAAAACATAACAAACGATCTGTATTCGCTTTGGCCTTCTCCTCTTACGATAATAGGCTACAGGGCAGGAAATGGGGATGAAAAAATAGCCGTCAGAGTACCTAACGACGATAAGCTTAACAACGTGCTGAATTGTGTTGGAGCCATGTATTCAACAAGCGTGAATATATCGGGAGAACCGCCTCTTGATGATATTAGAGCAATAAAAGCCCGCTTTGGAGAAAGGGTGGATATCATAGGGTATGATCCCGATAAAGTGTTCAGCGCTCCATCAACAATTCTCGATGCTTCGGTGTTTCCTTTTAAGATAGTAAGACAAGGCGCATATCCAAGAAAAGACCTTGAAGAAAAAATCAGCTTACAGGACTAAAAGCCATAAACCATAAGCTCTTTTAATATTACTCCAACCCCTGTTGCAACAACTGATAATACCAGACGTAAAGTGTTGAAAAATAATAACTTATGTTCTATGACCATATCTGACCTTCTAACGGACAGAGCAAGGATAAAAATACAAAAACACGACAGTATTAATGTGAAATTAAATATTAGCAGTAAATAGTAAATTGCCTCTATAAATTCTTTTTGTACAGGGGTAAAGCACAGGATAAAAAGAGAGAATAAAAAGAATAAAAAACAGGCAAAAATCCAGTTGTTGATTCTTACGCTCAGATGTAATATGCGGCGTTTCTCAATCATTTTAAACTATTCCTTTTTAATTACTAATATATTATCATTATAATAAAATTAATAAAGCATATCATTATACAAAATACAAGGAGAATTTTTATGCTTAACACAGCAAAAGAAAAAATGCAAAAAATAGGATGTACAATCCCTAATATTCTGCTTCCGAACGAGGGTATTGATCTTTCATCATGGGCAGTTATTGCATGCGATCAATTTACAAGCCAGCGAGAGTATTGGAAAAAAGCCGGTGATATTTGTTATGGGAAAGACAGCACTTTGCACATGATATTCCCGGAAGTTTATCTTGAAGATGACAACAAGGAAGAGCGAATCGGGTGGATAAACAATACGATGAATTACTATAAAAACAAGGGCGTATTTAAAGAATATCGCGACACGCTTGTTCTGGTAAAAAGAACAACCGCATCCGGCACAGTAAGATACGGCCTTATGCTTGCTCTTGATCTTGATGCATACAGCTGGGAAAAGGGAGCAAAAACCCTCATCAGAGCAACAGAGGGAACAATTCTTTCACGCATTCCGCCCCGTGTTGCAATCAGAAAGAACGCAATATTGGAGTTGCCCCATATCTTGGTGCTTATCAGCGATAAAAAGAAAAGCGTTATTGAACCGCTTGTAAAAAAGACAGAATCGCTTAAAAAACTCTATCAAACATCGCTTATGCTTGGCGGCGGTGAGATTGAGGGGTGGGCAGTTGATGACCCTGAACTTCTTAATTCCGTTGCAGATGCTCTTTGTGCTCTTAAGGAAGGACTTGATAAGAAAAATCCGCTTTTATTTGCCATGGGTGACGGAAACCACAGCTTTGCAACGGCAAAACAGTGCTGGGAAGATATTAAAGGCACGCTTTCGGAAGAGGAAAGAAAAAATCATCCTGCTCGCTATTGTCTTGTTGAAATAGAAAACGTATTTGATAAGGGAATAGAATTTGAAGCTATTCACAGGGCATTCTTTAATGTTTCTCTTGCAGATTTTGACAAAGAAATCGCCAAAACATGTAAGAAAGTAAACGTTGAAAGTGTCAAAAACCTCAAAGCCGTCAAAGCATTCCTTAAAAAGAAGCAGGAAACACATTCGTTTGCTCTCTGCTCAGGAGGAAAATACTTTATCTATACTCTTGATGGCGCAAAATCCTCAATACCGGCCGGAAGTATTCAAAGGGTTATCGAGGCTCTTGCCAAAAAGTCAAAGGGAAGCGTTGACTATATCCACGGATATGAGGAAACCGACAAGCTCGGCAATGCTGAGGGAAACATCGGAATTTTCCTTCCTGCAATTTCTAAGGATACGTTCTTTGATTCAATCGTTAAAGACGGAGCTCTTCCAAGAAAAACATTCAGCATGGGAGAAGCTGAGGAAAAACGCTATTACATGGAAGGCAGATATATTAAATAATCACATTCCGTATCAATATCGGCGGCGAGTGTATACTTGCCGCTTTTTTTGTCGCGTTGTGTTTTAAAATGAATAATTATATACTTTAGAATACTTTAAAAGCATTTAATGAGGGGAAAATGTCTATAGATATCAAAAGTTTACATCCGCTTGAGATAAAAGTTCTTAAAATGGCAGATGAAGGCACTCTGCTTTCGGTATCTCTGTTGTGTGACAAATTGGGATATGTAACAGGGCATGCAAATCAGGCTCTTTCGTGGCTTTTAGCCAAGGGGCTTATAACAGAAACAAAAAAGGAAAAAAGCATCTATTACGAACTGACAACACGCGGTAGAGAAGCTATGAAAATAGGGTTGGCAGGTGAGCGCATAATAGAGCTTATTAGGGAGCATAAGTCTTTAATCCTCAAGCATATAGCAAGTAAATTAAACATAGATAGTGACGATGTGGGAGGCACCTTTGCCTCGCTTAAAAAAGAAGGGATCCTTGGAATGGACAGCGAAAAGAAAGTGTTTTTGCTCGATTCGTCAAAAAAAAGTCCCTCGTTGTTGGTTTACAGACAGATTTTAAATAAGGCGTCTGAAACAGGCATTCTGTCTGAGGAAGAACTCACTTTACAGGAAAAAGAAGCGATAGGCAGAATTTCACGAAAAAGAGGCTCCGATTCCCTTTTTAAAGAAATAGAAAGAAATGTATCGTATTATCTGTTAACACCTCAGGGTATAGAGGCTAAGGCAGAGCTTGAAAAAGCTCATATAACGGGCGATGAGCTTGGGGAAAACACCAAAGAGATTATAACATCGGGAAAATGGAAGGAAATTCCGTTTAGGGAATATGCTCTCAATGCTCCGATGTCACGCTTGTTCCCCGGTCGCCTTAATCCATACAGCGAATTTATAACCACTATAAAAGACAAGCTTGTTTCAATGGGGTTTGAAGAGTTTGACGGACCTCTTGTAGAAAATGAGTTCTGGAACGGCGATGCGCTCTTTATGCCCCAGTTCCACTCAGCACGCGATATTCACGATGTTTATTATGTAAAGGATCCTGCCTATACTGATGATATAGACAAAAAGTGGCTGGACAACGTAAAAGCAGTTCACGAAAACGGAGGGGATATTAAGTCGCGAGGATGGGAGTATAAATTCGATCCTAACTTCTCTCACAGACAGCTTCTTCGCTCTCAGGGTACGGTGCTTTCCGCTCATCGTTTAACACAGGCAAAGGTACCGTCAAAGTACTTTGGCGTTGTAAGATGCTTCAGATATGATCAGGTGGATGCAACGCACGGAGCCGATTTTTATCAAACAGAGGGTATAGTTATTTCAAAAAATGCAAATCTCAGAACTCTGCTTGGCATGTTAAAGATGTTTGCCACGGAAATTGCCGGAGCAAGCGAGGTCAAATACGTTCCCGGATACTTCCCGTTTACCGAGCCTTCTGTTGAAGTTCATATTAAACATCCGGTGTTAGGTTGGTTTGAACTTGGTGGTTCCGGAATATTCCGTCCGGAGGTAACTAAGCCTCTTGGAATAGATGTTCCTGTTTTGGCATGGGGAATGGGAATAGACAGAATGGCCCTTATGCATCTGGGACTGAATGATTTAAGAGATCTGTTTGACAACGACCTTGAAAAGGTGAGGATGAGGAGAAACACAAATGCCTAAAATTGAGGTGAAAGAAAATTTCTTTTATAAAGCACTCGGAAAAAAATATACATATGATGAGCTTGAAGCCGTATTCCCTAAGGCAAAGGCAGAATTGGACGGCGTTGATGCTGAAAAAGGCATGCTCAAGATAGAACTGAACGACACAAACCGTCCTGACCTTTGGAGTGCCGTGGGACTTGCCCGTGCTCTTAGATTGTCCATGGGTAAAAAGGCGAACGAATACGATTTTTTATCTGAAAAAGGCAATACCAAGAACAGCGGTAAAAGGGAATTTATAGTGGATGAGAACTATCCCGAATACAGGCAGTATTCAATAGGATTTGCCGCAGAGGGAAAGAGCGTTACCGAAGATATCCTTGAAGCATTGATACAAACACAGGAAAAGATCTGTTCAAACTATGGCCGTAAGCGAAAGCTTATCGCTATGGGTATATATAAAAGTGATATGATCACCTATCCTGTTCATTATTGCGCAGCCAACCCCGATACCACCTCATTTGTTCCGTTGCACGAACAGACCCGTATGACGCTCCGAGAGGTTCTTACAAATACTCAAAAAGGCAGGGAATACGGCCATATTATACAGGATTGCGATAGTTTTCCGTATTTGAAAGACAGCGCAGGACACACTCTTTCATTGCCGCCTGTTATCAATTCATCCGATGTGGGGGCTGTTGAAATAGGGGATAAAAACCTGTTTATAGAGATGTCGGGACCAAATCTTAAAATGCTTCTGCTCGCTTCAAACATAGTGGCAAGCGATCTTTCTGACATGGGATTTACGATTTTACCCGTCAAGGTGAAATTCCCGTATAAAACCGAGTTTGGAACATCCGTTACTGTGCCTTATTATTTTCAAAAGAAAACGGAAACCACTCTTGATGAGGCTGAAAAGCTGTTGGGGATCAAGCTTAAAAGGAGCGAGGTTATCAAACTCCTTGCAAAATGCGGAATTAAAGCTGACGTCCTTCCAAACGGTGTAATAGAGGCATATCCTCCGTGTTATAGAAACGATTTGATTTCTTCTGTTGATATCATTGAAGATATAGCAATAGCACGCGGACTTGAATCGTTTGATGCCGAGCCGCTGTCGGATTTTACAATCGGTCGCTTACAGCCCTCAGAAGTTTTTGCACGAAAATTACGACCCATTCTTGTTGGGCTTGGATTCCAAGAAATGATGTACAACTATCTTTCATCAATCAAGGAATATGCGGAAAATATGTGCATCAGCGATGAAAATATGATACATATTCTAAATCCGATGAGTGAAAAATTCGCTCTTGTAAGACCCTCTATCATACCTTCGCTGTTAAAAACCGAATCGCTTTCATCTCACGCTCCGTATCCGCATAAGGCATTTGAAATAGGAAAGGTTGCAGTTATAGACAAAAATTCTTCGGGCGGAACAAGAACCGATAACAGCTTTGCTCTTATGAGTGCCGGAGAGGGGGAGAATTACAACAGTATTTCAAGCGTTGTAAGCACAATTTTCTACTTTTTGGGCAAGGAGTATACGCTTAAGGAAATAGACGATCCGCGTTTTATCAAGGGAAGATCTGCGTCTGTATATATTCAGGATAAACAGGTGGGAGTATTCGGCGAAATACATCCTCGTGTACTTACAGCATGGGATATTGAAGTTCCCGTGGTGGTTTGTGAATTTAATCTGGATCTCCTGTTATAATTGCATTATTGCGCTAATATATATTAAAATAACTCATTGATTTACTTAATAAAGGGGAGAATAATATGAGAAAAGTATTGTCAATTGTTCTGTCAGTATTTCTTGTATTAAGCTTTTCATGTTCTAAGAAAGAAACACAAAAAGCTGATACAACAACAAATGCTACTCAAAAAGAAGCAGAATTTCATATCGGCGTTGTAACAGGAACCGTTTCTCAGAGCGAGGACGACCTTAGAGGTGCCGAAAAACTTATAGAAGAATACGGATCAACAAACGAAGGCGGAATGGTAACACATGTAACATATCCTGATAACTTTATGGAAGAGCAGGAAACAACAATTGCCGTTATCGCCGGTCTTGCAGACGATCCTAAAATGAAGGCTGTTATTGTAAACCAATCTGTTCCGGGAACAACAGAAGCATTCAGACAGATTAAGGAAAAAAGACCTGACATTATTTGTATAGCAGGTGAATCACACGAGGATATTCCACAGATTGCAAAAAGTGCAGATCTTGTTGCAAACAACGACTTTGTAGCACGTGGATATCTTATTATTCGCACGGCCCATGAGCTTGGCTGTGATACTTTTGTTCACATTTCTTTCCCGCGCCACCTTTCTTATGAAACAATGAGCCGACGTGTTGCTATTATGAGAGCAGCATGTGAAGAATTCGGAATGAAGTTTGTTCTTGAAACTGCTCCCGATCCTACATCAGACGTAGGGGTTGCCGGTGCTCAGCAGTATGTTCTTGAAAAAGTACCTGCATGGATTAACCAATATGGTAAAAAATCTGCATTCTTCTGTACAAACGATGCTCACACCGAGCCTCTTTTAAAGCAGCTTGTAGAATACGGCGGTTATTTCATTGAAGCAGACCTTCCTTCTCCTCTTATGGGATATCCCGGAGCTTTAGGTATTGATCTTTCACAGGAAGCCGGTGACTTTGCTGCAATTCTTAAGAAAGTTGAGAATTCAATTATTGAGAAGGGCGGTGCTAATCGCTTTGGAACATGGGCTTATAGCTATGGCTTTACGCAGTCAGCAGCATTAGGACAGCACGCTATCAATGTTATTAAGGGCGAAAGCGAGCTTACAAATATGAAAGACCTTCAAAAGGCCTATAATAAATACACACCGGGTGCTAAGTGGAACGGTGCATTCTATACAGATGCAAATACCGGAACTAAACTCAGAAACGTTCTGCTTGTTTATCAGGATACATATATTATGGGCGGTAAAGGCTATATGGGCAATGCAGACGTTGTAGTTCCTGAAAAGTACTTTACTACAAAATAAAAAACGAGCACAGCAGTACTCAAAAATAATGGAGGGGGGCGTGCTACTACGCCCCCTTTATAAATCCGGAGAAGAAATATAGAAATGCAAGATAATAAGATTCCGCTGTTGGAAGTCCGCAGTGTTAAAAAGGAGTTTTTCGGAAACGTAGTTTTAAAAGACATTAGTTTCACGGTTAATAAAGGGGAGATAGTAGGACTTGTAGGAGAGAATGGTGCAGGTAAAAGCACGCTTATGAAGATTCTCTTTGGTATGAAAGAAATTAATGAAAGCGGAGGGTATGAGGGTGATATAATCCTTAACGGTAAAGCTATTCGTTTTAAATCCCCACAGGATGCTCTTTTATCCGGTTTTGGTATGGTACACCAAGAGTTCAGTCTGTTGCCGGATTTTACTGCCACCGAAAATATTGTATTAAACAGGGAAAGCGAGAAGTATTCGCTAATGTCAGAAATATTTGGTTCAAGGATGAATACTCTTGATAGGCAGGATATGGACAGAAGAGCTGAAGAAGCGATAAAACGTCTGAATATTCAACTTGATAAAAACATGTATGTTTCAGGCATGCCCGTAGGTCATAAACAATTCACCGAAATTGCCAGGGAACTTTCAAGAAGTGAAATGAAGTTGCTGATTTTGGATGAACCTACAGCCGTGCTTACCGAAAAAGAAGCCGAAAGTTTATTAGCTGCAATGCGCCATCTTAAAGAGCTTGGAATATCAATTATTTTTATCACCCACCGATTAAAAGAAATAGTTGATGTATGCGACAAAATAATTGTAATGCGCGATGGAAAAATCGTAGAAAACCTTGAAAACAAAAACGTTAACATCCGACAAATTGCCAAAGCTATGGTTGGCAGAGAAGTATCATCCTCTGCCTTGAACGTTCAAAATGAAGTTGATAACAGCAGTGACGAAGTAATAATGAAAATTGAGCATCTTTGGGTGGATATGCCGGGCGAAATAGTTCATGACGTTAATCTTGAAGTTAAAAAAGGTGAGATATTAGGCATAGCGGGACTTGCGGGGCAAGGAAAGCTTGGTATTCCCAACGGCATTATGGGTCTGTATCCGCGTGGCGGCAACGTTGAGTTCTGCGGAAAATCGCTACCATCTGAAAATCCCAAAGAATGTATTAAATCGGGTATAGCATTTGTGTCGGAGGACAGGCGAGGAGTAGGGCTTCTTCTTGATGAAAGCCTTGAATGGAACGTTGCTTTTGGCGCAATGCAAACTCAGGACAAGTATCTTAAAAAACTATTCGGCGGCCTTATAAAATGGAGGGATTCATCAGCCATAGAAAAGGATACGAACAAATATATAGAATCACTCCAGATAAAATGTACATCGTCAAAACAAAAAGCCAAAGAGCTTTCGGGAGGGAACCAGCAGAAGATCTGTCTTGCAAAGGCGTTTGCCCTATCCCCAAAATTGCTTTTTGTTTCAGAAGCAACACGTGGAATTGATATAGGTGCCAAAGCACTTGTATTGGATGCGCTTAAAAAGTACAACAAGGAAAACGGCGTAACAATCGTTATGGTTTCGTCAGAGCTTGAGGAGCTTAGGAGCGTATGTTCACGTATAGCCGTTATTTCCGACGGTAAGGTTGCAGGCATTCTTCCTGCATCTTGTGCAAGTGACGAGTTTGGAATGCTGATGGTAGCGGCGAATGAAATAAAGGAGGAAGCATGAGCTTTAAGGAAAACGTATGGGAAAAAATCAAATCCCGAGCAAAAGCGTTTGGACTTCCGAGAATAATAATTTCTCTGTTCCTTTTGGTTTTGTTTTGCATAGCTCCCCTTGGTGGAATCAGTATTTCGCAATCCATAAGCGATGTGCTTATGAGGTTTGGTCAGAATGCTGTTTTGGTTTTGGCAATGGTACCTATGATCCATTCTGGCTGCGGTCTTAACTTTGGACTTCCTCTTGGCATTATTGCAGGGCTTTTAGGCGGAACACTTGCTATTCAGGCAAATGTTGTCGGCGGTGCATCATTTTTTGTGGCAATGCTTATAGCTGTGGCATTTGCAATAATTTTTGGAATATTGTATGGGCTGTTGTTAAATAAAGTTAAGGGCGGCGAGATGATGATTGCAACGTACGTGGGATATGCCGCAGTTGCTTTTATGTGTATGATGTGGCTGCTTTTACCTTATTCGCATCCTCAGATGGTTTGGGGATATGCAGGACGAGGCTTGAGAACCACTATTTCAACAGAAGGGTTTTATTCTCAGATTCTTGCGGACTTCTTGGACTTTGACATTTTCGGTGTAAATATACCAACGGGAAGCCTGTTGTTTTTTGCACTTCTTGCTCTTTTTATGTGGGCATTTCTTCATACAAAGCTTGGAACTGCTATGACGGCAGTGGGATCAAACCCGGTATTCGCAAGGGCATGCGGAATTAACACGGATATGATAAGAATTCTGTCCGTAGTTATGAGCACGGCACTTGGGGCAATAGGAATACTTGTGTATCAGCAATCCTTTGGTTTTATTCAGTTGTACATGGGGCCGTTCTATATGGCGCTTCCTGCTGTTTCTGCCATTTTAATCGGTGGAGCTTCCGTTAATAAGGCAGGCATAACCAATGTGATTATCGGAACATTTTTATTTCAGGGAATTGTTACAATGACGCCCTCGGTTATGAACAGTCTTATGCATACGGATATGAGTGAGGTAATAAGAATTATAGCCTCTAACGGTATGATATTATATGCTCTTACAAGAAAAACGGAGGTTGTATCATGAAATTCATAAAAGGTATTACGCTAAAACAGCCTCAAATAAGTAAAAAGAGTCTTAAAGAGGGGCTTATAAAAAACATTGTCCCTATTATGTTTATAGTTATCGGCATTTTTGGCATTGTGTATTCCGGCTTTACGGCTACTGCCATTGTTAATGAAATGCTTACCAGAATTGCAAGAAACAGCTTTTTGGTTATAAGTCTGCTTATTCCCATTATGGCCGGTATGGGTCTTAACTTTGGAATGACGCTTGGGGCAATGGCAGGTGAAATAGGGCTGATTCTTATAACCGATTGGGGAATCGTGGGTGTTCCGGGTCTTGTGCTTGCAGCTATAATCAGCACGCCCATTTCCATATTTTTAGGCTGGTGGTGCGGTACTATATTAAACAAGGCTAAGGGCAGAGAAATGGTTACAAGCTACATCATAGGTTTCTTTATCAACGGTGTATATCAGCTTATAGTTTTGTTTTTGATGGGTTCCGTATTCCCTATAAAAAGTGAAATTCTTCTGCCACGAGGGTATGGTATAAGAAATATGGTCAACCTTACCGGAGTAAGAAAGGCGCTTGACAACCTTATTCCGTTAAAGATAGCTCAGGTAAGCATCCCTGTTGCAACATTTATCCTTATTTTTATTTTATGTTTGTTTATTCTTTGGTTTAAAAGAACAAAGCTTGGTCAGGATATGAGGGCAGTCAGTGGTGATATGGAGGTTGCAAGGGAAAGCGGTATAAACGTGGAAAGAACAAGGGTTATTTCAATTATCATAAGTACCGTGCTTGCAGGCTATGGAATGATTATATATCTTCAAAACATGGGAACGCTGAATACGTACAACAGCCATACTCAGATTGGTATGTTCTCGGCAGCTGCTCTGCTTGTAGGTGGAGCTTCTGTTGCAAAGGCAGATATAAAGAATGTGTTTATAGGTGTAATTCTTTTCCACCTTATGTTCTATGTTGCGCCTTATGCCGGTAAAAACCTTATAGGGGAAGCGCAGCTTGGGGAGTATTTCAGAGTATTTGTTTCATACGGAGTTATTACCATTGCTCTTGTTATATATGAAACGTCTAAAAGAAGAGAAGCCAAGATGGAAGCACGCTTATTAAGAGAGGGAACGGAGGTTAAAGAATGAAATTAGCCGATGTGAAAATGAGTCTAAAAGACAAAAAAACACAGCGAAGAATAATTGTGTGCTCTATGCTGATAGTTGTTATCATAGCGCTTGCCGTTCTTATGTTTTTTATTGGTAAGAGTTTTGAAATCCACCTTTCCAATATGCCGTATAGCGAAAATGGAATTGTTCTTAAAGGAATTGATGATATAGAAGTGCAGTTTGATAAACAAAAACCCTTTACTTCCTATGCCATGTTCAGCGATACCGTGCAGGGAGTGGGGCTAAAGCATACGTTAAGAGTAAACCATAACGGCAAGGATTATGTAAAAACATTCAAGATACCTGTTTCTTACAGCAAAGTAATTATCAATTTGCCAAAATTTATCAACTCTACAGATGAGGTGTCGTTATGGATGACAAAGATAGAAACTCAAACGAACAATGAAGATGCACTGTCAGAGGATACACCCGGTGCTGATGAATTCTCAATTGAATAGCCAATAGTGTGATAAAATAACACTATGAACAAGCACCGCATTGATGAATTATTAAATAAATACAATTTTAGAACAGACTACGAGCGTCTTACAAAAGAGGTTTTTGACAGTATAACCAAGGACGCTCGTTTGGCATTGGAGGGAACAAAAACCTCTATCCAGATGATAGATACACGATACCTTCAACCTGTAAGCAAAACAAACGAAAGGGTTTTGACCATAGACGTTGGTGGAACAAATACGCGTAAAACGATTATAGCATTTGACAATGAGGGACATATAAGCTCAGGTGAAATCAGCAAAACAAAAACAGATTTGCTTATGAACGGGGATTTTTTTGAAAATCTTGCCGAGTTTGCGCTTCCCTATACAAAGGATATTACAAGCATAGCGCTTTGTTTTTCATATCCGTTTTCACCTACGGATGACGGAGATGGAATAATCAACGCCGGAGCAAAGGGGGTGGAGGTTACCTCGCTTAAAAATAAGCCCCTTGTTAAAACTCTAATAGACAGGCTGGAGAAGAAGAGTATGAAAGGCGGTGTTAAAGGAACGGTAATAAACGATGCCGTTGCTTCACTGTTCAATTTGTCTTTGCAGGATGATGATGACGATATAAAGATAGGCAGCATTTTAGGTACGGGATGCAATGTGTCTATATATATACAAAAAGAAGGCAAACGCAAAGCTATCTGTACCGAAACAGGGCATGCCGCTCTCACTTCGTCTATCCTTTCCAAATTTGATAAATACGTGGACCAAGAAACCAACGCACAAGGACTTTCAAATTTTGAAGGAGCAACATCGGGGTATTATCTGTTCAGGCTTGTAAGATCAATACTGTATAAAGCGTGCGAAGAGAACGTTTTTACCGGCGATGAAAAACAATATGTGCAGAGTGTGGCGGACAATCTTGATGAGGGTTATAAAATAGATAATATCTTTTTGTCAGGCACTAATGAAAATATTAAATATATCGCTGACAAGGTTATACATAGAGCTTCTGCCATAGTAGGCGGAATGTTTTCGGCTTTTGCGCTGTTGTCAAAAGAAAGCAGGAGTGAAATGGCATCAAATGTCAGCATATTGATTGAGGGAACAACGTACTATAAAACCAACAACTACAAGCTTTACGTTGAGAACATCACAAGGGAGTTTTTAAAGCCCTTCGGAATGGATGTTAAATTCTATGCTCCGTATGAAAAAGAAGCTCCGGCAATTCTTTTAGGAACTGCTATTTCAACGCTGTAGGTTCAGGCATGGTATTTTTGAAAGATGTCGCTTAGCGTATTACAAAGCGTTAAAACGTCATCCTTCGTATTGTCTTTACAAAAAGATACACGTATTGCATCTCGCTCTTCCTGTGCCGAATATCCCATGTTTACAAGCGCTTTTTTGTCGCTTTTCTTGGCATT
>JAQYLW010000059.1 GCA_028719825.1 Spirochaetales bacterium
ATCTTGCGAAAATAACAACTTAATGTATCAGCTTACGCTTGACGGTAACGGGGCTACAACCCATAGAATGGATAGAATTTACTATAACGCATCCAACGGCAAGTGGTACAGCGATACAGGGATAGCAACACCTATAACAAAGGTCACAGTTCCAGAACGTCAGTTTACGGTGAAATATAACTATAATACCGACAGAACAATTATTTCTAGGCCTGAGGAGATACCCTCTTCATATTCTTTTTCATCATACCCCGGATATACGGACAGCCAGGGAAACATTTTGCCTAATTCTTCTATTAAAGCAAACGCTGTGGCATATGCAAATTGGGTGATAGGAACTAATGGTGATGTCCATGTAAAACTTTCATCCGTAGAACCGAGGGCAGAAGGTTTGAAATTTACAGGATGGAAAAAGAAAGCAGAAGATAATCATGCTTACGCTGCAGGTCAGTCAATAACTTTTAAACAAGATGAGATTGTTAATAATACAGCGTATTTAATAGCAACTTGGGAAACTCAAAATGAGGTGTCGCTCATTTTGAAGAGCAGCCAGGATTCTACAGCTTATTCCGAGTATATATACAAGCAGAGCAACAATAAATGGTACGATTCACAGGGTGTAGAAGTTGAAGATGTTCCCAAACCCGAAAAAAAATACAGAATAGATTTCGATCCGAATACGCCTAATATAGATAAAGGAGCTATTGGTTATTCCGACTTTCCTTTTGAGGGATATTATGTTGACAACACGCAGTATGTAAATGAACAGGGCGCACTTATTGAAAGTCTTTCGGAAGAAGATTTGCAGAAGGGCGTAATTAACGCTTTTGCAAAATGGGGAGAGCAAAAACCTGTTATATTGCCCGAACTTAAAAAAAACGGCGAAAAGTTTTTAGGATGGAATAAAAGCGGATCTCAAGAAGAGGGGTATTCGCAGCCGGGAACGGAGTATAAACCAAATGGGGATGAGGTGTTAAAAGGCGTTTGGGAATCACTTCCGGTTTATAAATTGGAACTGTCAAGCCCTGACTCCACAACTCCTACGATCACGGCAATTTATTACAGAACAGGCGACAGATGGTATAAAGATGAAAACGCAAAAAGTCCGATAGAAGTAATAGACATCCCCAAAAAAGTATGGAAAATAACGTACAATCCTAATCTTGAAGATGGCAGTACTTCAATTCCTATTCAGTATGATGAATATGATATCAAGTTTAAAGGATTTACATTGCCAAATGGGGATGTTATAGTATCGAGCGATGGTAAAATTAACAACTATAGCATAGATACAAATATTGTTGCGGATGCTCAATGGGAAAATCCGCCACTACGCACCGTTCTTAAAAATGTAAGCAGAGAAGGTTTCACACTGTTAGGATGGGATGAAGATAAAACCGTAACAGAGCCACAATACAAGAACAATGTAGAGTACAAGGGGATAAATGATACCTTGCTGTATGCTATTTGGCGTGATAACCGTCTGTGGACAGTGAATGTAATTGTTGCTCCGGACAGACCGAATAAAAAGTATTACTATAGACCATCCACAAACGAATGGTACAAAACCACGGATGTTGAGAATCAGACTCCTATTACAAAGATCGACGAAAGCGACATGATACGCGAATATACAGTCTATTTTGAATCGAACATGGATAGCGTAGAAGATCTTCAGAATGTTGTATATAAGTACACATTTAACGGTGCAGATAACTGTATCGGAACTGACGGCACATTCGTATCAGCTCCCGATGGGGATAATATTTTTGTACAGCTTCTTTGGAACGAAGGGGATGGAATTGATGTTTCACCCGAGGCAAAGCCGATTGTTTTAAGCAATTATAAACATCTCGGATGGAGCACTACGAGCGACGGGGAAGTAATTACACAAGCTTTTATCCCCGATAAGGATGTTACTCTTTACGCAAAGTGGCAGGATAACAGATTATACAGACTTGTTTTGGATTCAAACGGAGCAAGCAGCATGGGAACTGCGGAAGTGTTTTATAAAAAGAGCACAAACACATGGTATCTGACAGGCAATCCGGATGAAGGAGATGAGGGAATTGATTCTATTGAAATCCCACAAAAAATATGGACGGCAGAATTTGATGCGGGCTATGACAATTCTGACAGCAACAATCCTCCTGCCTTAACATCAGTGTGGAAATTTGGTGGATACAGCCCGTACATTGACAACAGCGGCAACCTGATTAAAGGAATAAATGCCGATACAATCGTACAGGCTATGTGGACGGATCAGTCCCCTATAGTTATGCCTGTTATAACACGAGAGCATTATACTCTTAAGGGTTGGAGTACAACAGGAGAAGGTCAAGGAATAAGCGGAGAATACATAATCAATGCTGATGAATTGGA
>JAQYLW010000060.1 GCA_028719825.1 Spirochaetales bacterium
AAAAAAGAAGAACATTACTCGTGCATACGGATTGCACATGGCAAACAAAAATTCAACCGCAAGCATAACACTCCAGGGAGATGCTATGTAAGTTCTAAGATGCCCTGCGATAATGTATGTTATAAACGAACAGACAGCAGAAAAAATACCAATTGAAAGGTAATATGTTAAAAATTCAAGGCTTCCTATCTGCCTTTCAAGCGCATATCCGAACGAGAACAGAACAAGCATTACAATACAAAATGTGAACACCGAAGGATAAGGACATACAAACATATAAGTGATAAACTGCCACAGATACAAGCGTTGAATAACATCTATAGGCCTAAGAACAAGATAGTTGACTATAGGCACGCCTTTAATACTTACATTAAAAACAAAAAGCAAATATACGATGATATTCGCTGCTATAATATAAAAAGTAACGTTATATACTCCGTCGTTTGCAAATCTTTTATTTATAAAACTGTTTTTCATGCTTTATACTTTCTCCGGCAACAAGGAACACTTACCTGACGGAATTGGCAGCTTATGTTCCTTTTTTTCGCTAAGATTGGTAAGCGTGAAGTAATAGAGTTTTTCACTCTCCAATCTTATCTCCCACCCTCTGTCGTTTTTCACACATTGAATGGATATGGAATTGCGCTTTAACGGGAAGTTTTCAATTCCCATTTCAGAGTAGCTTTGCATTGTCCAATGCACTGTTTTTTGAGGGAGAGATATATTCATCCCTATCACATTCTCTATAAGGAGATTTATGGTGATAAGCCCAACAGCCGGAAGATATCGTCGCTTTGGGAATATAGTCTCCTTTTTTCTGGAATCAAGGAACATAACAGGGCCATCGGATTCGTTTTTATAAACCTCCCAAACATCCCCGGTTGCTTCGCCGTTAAGCGGAGTGGACAGGGATTCCAACATTGTAAAAAGATGCCTCATGGCGCATTCTGATGCGAATATAAACTCGCCCTTGTTTTCCAATCCCTTTATGGCAAAAAATGTCAGAATTGATGAAACGCCTCCTTTAAATCCGTTTCGTCCCGATTCAAACTGCTCGGAACTCTTAGGAACGGTCGGGAAAACGTTATAGGTGTTAAACTCGTTAGGATCCTTGAGCTTTTTGATAATTCCTAATGTAACATGATTCACTTCATTGGACAGAAGGTAAAACACTTCTCCGATATGCGGATTTTTTATCTGCTCTCCGTTTGCATCCAAATCGTACAGAAATTCGTCGGTAGCAGACCACATTTTATCGCGAACGCCGCAGAGAATTGCATCGGAAAGCGGTTTTGCAAACATCATAAGCGGTTTTTCGTTAAGTATATCACCAAGCTCTGCTAACCTCAAAAGCTCTATTGCAACGGCACAGTTAAACTCAACAAGGAAACGTGCATTTTTCCTATCTACATTCCCCAACAACGATACAGAAGACGGAGTTTTTAAGAGTCCGTGCGTTTTAAAACCACACACGCTCATAAGCCATGTGTAGTATTTTTTTATTTTAGGGACAACATCCTTAAGACGTTTTTTATTGCCTGTTTTGTTGTATATGGCATATTCTGCAGAAGCAAAAAGCGGTACGCTTAAATCCTCAGGATTATTTTTGTTCTGCGCTATGTGCTCATAAGTGGTTTTATCAAAGTGACTTCTTATTGCGCCGTTTTCCTCCTGTTTTGAGTAATAGAAGTCCAATATGGCACACGGATCATATTTTTCACCTGAATAAATTAAAAAGAACGTAGGGATAACGGAAGTGAAATAGTCAAAACTTTCATCCTCGGACGACAGATAACTTATACCTTTTCTATCATTCTTCTGCACGGGGTGCCATGCTTTTGAAATCCATACCCATGTTTTATCATATAAATCCACAAGGTCAGGATTAAAATGTTTAACTGTCGGAATGGCAGGTTCGTTACTCACCGATTTTCTCCTTTTAATATAAAACTCAAAATGACATATTATACTACATATAATAATAATAACACAATTTTTTACTATTTTTAATTTTTGATAAATATGTCAGACTTTTTATCAGTCCTTTGTAAATGTTCTGTAATCAATCCCTTCAAACAACGGAAAACGCTTCTCTACCCCTACAAGCCATGTGGTGTCGCTTTTACCGTATGAAAGTAAATCACATATTTTGTTGATATTACCAAGATGCTCATTTATACGCATCGTGGCATATTCGGTACAGGTATTATTGTGTATAAGCTGCGGCCAGTCTGATGAGGTGACAAGAAGAATTTCCTTTACGGCTTGTTTAATATACCTCTGTTTAACAGGGTTTTTATCACCCTTAAAACGTGTTGACAAGTCCTCGACCTTATCTATTGCATTAAAAATAGAACGCTGAATACAGCTGTTTTCTCCGTCGATATACGGATATGAATACGTATTGAACGCATTTGAAGAGCGAACAACAACTCCGTCATAAACGTCGTTTTCAAACTCATCAAGATAATCGGAAGATGTTGCGCAAACAAGGTCTTCACTGTTTGATAAATTGACAAGAACCTTTTCAAGCCATTCCACACCTTCACTCCACCAGTGTCCAAACAGTTCGGTATCAAAGGCAATGTTGAATATGGGCGGCAGATCTATAAGGGATGAAACATCCTTTGCCTTTTTCTCGATGCATGAAACAAAATGATCGGCATGGATTGAAGTTTTTTGAGCGGCCCGCTCGGCGTTGTATATTTTCTTGTCATCCCTTTTGCCTGAAACCGCATAGTACTTATAGCCTGTAAATCCACTTTCTTTCATATTAGGCAAGAAAGACCTTATATATTTGATATCAAGATCAAAACCTATGTCCCTGTAAAATTCGCGATAGTCATCATCTCCGGGGTATCCCGTAAAGCTTGATGTTACATAATCCCTAAGAGCCATATCCAAAGCAAACGCATATAATCCCGATGAAGTGCGCACAGGGGCATAACAGCCTCTTTTAATACACTTGTCGGAAAGCGCAAACCCTGTTGGCGAAACATAAAAATACCTGCTTTCAAGCACATTCTTTTTAAGAATCTCATCAAGGCCGGGATAATATCCGCAATCGGGGAACCATATGCCCTTTGAATAGTTCTTAAACGTTATAAAGTGAACCTTCGCCGCAGTTGTAAGGCCGGATTTTATAAGGGCTGGACGGCTTTCGTAAAGCGGTAAAAAAGGATGTGCGGCAACGCTTGTTATTATTTCGGCATTACCGTTTTTTAATAGTGAAATAAAAGCATTCAAAGGCTCTTTGCCGTATGCTTCAAATTCGCTTAATACCGTTTTGTATTTATTCAGAATATCGTTTGCAACAGCACGCATTGCCTCATCATGTTCCAAGCGTTTTACTTCGCTTTCCCCAAGTGCAATGTGGTTTTTAAGATATATTTCAAATCGCTCTGAATACGTTTTGTCCTTAAGCATCTCCGCAAGCGATGGAGATATTACAAGGGTTATTCGATATGGTGTGTTCTTTTCTTCAAGTCTGTGGAACATTCTGACAAGCGGAAAATACGATTCGGTAAGTGCTTCGTAATACCAGTCCTCTTCAAAAAAATGCTCGTTTTCCTCGTGTCTTATATAAGGTAAATGGGCCTGCAGTATTAAATTGACCATTGCTTTTTTTGTTTTTTTCGCTTTCATAAACATTCACCTTTTAAATTGCCGTGGATTTCTTCAAGAATGGCATTGTTTACAACAAGGTTGCCATCCTCGTTTTCTATGGGCATGAACTGTAGCTTTTTCTGCTTTGCCGACAGTTTGTTACTCGCTACTGCCGTTTTAAGATATGGCTGAAAAAAATTATAAGTTTTACTTGAAGCGAGAACTGTTTTTTCCCCGTTTACATATGCGATAAAATCAACGGTTACACTGGACAGGTTAGCCTGCACGAAGATGTTTCTGTCGCTTTCTTGAAAACCGACGTCTATCGTGCATATTTCGCCGTTCTGTTTTTCAAGCTTGCTGTCGGAAACATCACGAATACACAAGCTTAACGCACAGTCCTTGTCCTTATCCAACAGCATTGCCTTTTCGTTTGGGCTAATTGACCAAAAAACATAATACCAATGAGGATCGCATACTATCACGTCAACGGATGTATTGGAAAAATACAAAGGAGCTTTATCGTACGTGGTAAGAGGTTTTTTTGAACTTTCTATCTTTGCACAGGCAAAATCCATAGACGCAATAACGTCCTGCGGATAAATCTCCATGATAACATCTAATAATTCTTCATCCGTAAAAACCGATAAATCTTCATGACGATCTCTACGGACAAGAAGTTCCAATGTGTGTCTGTCAATACTTTTGATACGGCCAGGAGAAACTTTCTTCATAATACTAAACTATATTAAACAAAAACACGTTTTCTATTCAAGTTTTCAAAGCCTTATAATGCCTAATTATCAGCAATCATATATATTATATGATATAATATTATTCTCACTATAGATGAACGTTATTTTTAGGAGATGGAAATGGAATTTAAATTAAACGGTAAAACAGTTTGCGAGACAAAAGATAAAAAGCTAATCAGATACCTTAGGGACGATATGCGCCTTACTTCCGTAAAAGACGGATGCAGCGAAGGAGCATGCGGAACATGCACGATTATTATAAACGGCAAAGCTGTAAAAGCGTGTAATACCATGCTTTCCGAAATAGAAGGAAGTGAAGTTATAACGGTTGAAGGCCTTTCGGACAGAGAAAAGGATGTTTATACCTATGCTTTTGGTACAGCAGGTGCGGTTCAGTGCGGTTTTTGTATTCCTGGACTGGTAATGTGCGCAAAAGCACTTTTGGACAAGAATACAAATCCGTCCGAAAAGGAAATCCGCCATGCTATCAGAAATAATATTTGCAGATGTACGGGTTATGTAAAAATCGTAAAGGCAATAAGCCTTGCCGCCGCTATTTTCAGAGGCGAGGAAAAAATCGATGAAAACTACAGCTGGAAAATCGGAGAGAGAGTTCCTCGTGTAGATGTAAAAGATAAGGTTACGGGAAGTGGTCAGTATCCTGACGACATATATATCGACGGAATGCTATACGCTGTAGCGGTAAGATCTAAATACCCTCGTGCAAAAGTGCTGTCAATTGACAAATCGCTTGCCGAGGCAGTACCCGGTGTATATGCAGTTCTTACAGCCGAAGATATCCCCGGAGATATAAAAGTAGGACATCTCAAAAGAGATTGGGATGCTATGATCAAGGTTGGCGGCATCACAAGGTTTTTAGGCGATGTAATATGTATAGTTGCCGGAACCTCTTACGAGAGCGCAAAGAAAGGCGCATCGCAGGTTAAAGTGGAATACGAAGTACTTCCCTGTGTTTCCTCACCATACGAGGCAATGAAAGAGGATGCACCGGTTATTCATGAGGGCGGCAATCTTTTAGGTACTACTCACGTAAACAGAGGGAATGTTGAAGAAGCGCTAAAAAACTCCAAATATGTTCTTCATGAAAAGTACTCCACTCCATGGACCGAACACGCATTTTTAGAGCCCGAAGTGGCAGTTTCAATACCGCTTGAAAACGGTGGTGTAAAGATCTATTCAACAGACCAAAGCGTATATGACACAAGGCGTGAAACAGCACCAATGCTAAATCTGGATCCCGACAAGGTTATTGTTGAAAACTGCTATGTAGGAGGCGGATTCGGCGGTAAAGAGGACGTTACGGTGCAGCATTACAGTGCTCTTGTTGCCCTTATTACAAAAAAGCCATGTAAGATGAAATTAACAAGACGAGAAAGCATAATAGTACATCCAAAGCGCCATCCCATGGATATGGACTTCACCCTTGGCGTAAATGAGGACGGTATAATTCAAGCATTAAAAGCAACAATTATTGCAGATACCGGCGCATATGCTTCACTTGGAATCCCTGTTCTTCAAAGAGCATGTACTCATGCCTCCGGCCCATACAACTATGAGAATTTTCAAATAGACGGCTATTCATACTATACAAACAATCCGCCGGCCGGTGCATTCAGAGGGTTCGGTGTTACACAATCTTGTTTTGCAATTGAATCCATGTTAAACCACGTTGCAGACGAAATAGGAATTTCACACTGGGAAATAAGATACCGCAATGCAATAAGACCGGGTCAGTCCCTGCCAAACGGACAAATTGTGGACAATGCCACGGGACTTGTTGAAACTCTTGAGAGTGTCAAAGAAATATATGAGTCCTCCCCTCTTGCCGGTATAGCTTGTGCTATGAAAAACGCGGGCGTAGGTGTAGGACTGCCCGATTACGGACGAATTAATTTGGAAGTAAAAGACGGCAAGGTCATTATGCACTGTGGCGGTTCTTGTATCGGACAGGGAATGTGCACAATACTCAAACAGATCATATGTTCGGAAACAGGCCTTGACGGCGATAAGGTTGTTGAGGAAAAGCCGAACACAGCCCTTGCGCCGGACAGCGGAACAACATCAGGTTCTCGCCATACAACGGTAACAGGAGAAGCAGCAAGCAGAGCAGGTAAGGCCCTCAAAAAAGCCTTGGATGAAAACGGTGGCTCACTATGCGCTCTTGAGGGACGTGAGTATTACGCCGAATATCTTGCTGCAACCGACCCCTTCGGTTCAGATCTTCCGCATCCAAAAAGCCATGTGGCATACGGATATGCAACTCAGGTTGCCATTCTTGATGAAAAGACGCATAAGATAGACAAAATATATGCTGCTCACGATGTAGGATGTGCCATAAACCCAATTAACGTTGAGGGGCAGATTGAAGGCGGTGTTGTTATGGGACTTGGATATGCTCTTAGAGAACAATATCCGCTTGAGAATTGTACTCCAAAGGCAAAATATGCCTCGCTTGGACTGTTTAGAGCAGATGAACTGCCCGATATAATATCAATAGTAGTTGAAAAGCCCGGACTTGATGTTGCAAACGGAGGAAAGGGAGTCGGAGAGATAACATCTATTCCTACAGCCCCATGTATTGCCGATGCGTATTACAGACTTGATGGAGAAAAACGTTTTTCTCTTCCCTTAATTCACACCCCTTATGAACAGGAAACGCAAGGCAACGCAGTTAAACGACCTTCAAAAACGCTTGTTGTAAACAACAACACAAGATGTATAGGATGTATGGAATGTGTAAGAGCATGTTCTAAGACTTTCTTTAACGAAGAAAAATCATGCCTGGCATTTTTGAAGATTCGAGAAAAAGAAGGGGTTGGAAACGTTAGTAAAATATCAGGCCCTATTATTCGACCAAGCATATGCGTTCAATGCGGAAAATGTGCAACTGTTTGCCCTGTAGGCGCAATCAAGAAGAATCAGCTCGGTGTTTACATAATTGACATTAAGATGTGTACAAACTGTGGACGATGCAGAGAAGCATGCCCCTTTGATGTTATTGTTGAAGATAAAGCTGCAAATGTATCGAAAAAATGCATAGCTTGCGGTAAATGCGTTGCTGCCTGTCCTATGAATGTACTATCTATTGCTCAAAAGACTTGATTTTTTGAACAAAAAATTGATAAAGTGTTCAATATATGACCAATATGTTGAATACTTTATCTAATAAACGAACAATTACGGCGCTTTTACACAATGCAGCCGTAAAATGGGGCGACCAGCCATATATGTATAAAAAAACAGATAAGGGATGGGTCGCCGATTCTTTTAAAGACGTAGATGAAAAAAGCTCTCTTATAGCAGCGTTCATTATAGGAAAATTAAAGCTTCAAAGAGAATCGAAGATTATACTGATTGCCGAAGGCCGTCCCGAATGGGTAGAAGCTGAGGACGGTATTATGAAAGCAGGATGTATTTCGGTTCCGCTTTCCGTAAAACTCACTATTCCCGAAATAGTTTTCAGAATTCAGCACAGCGATGCAGAGGCTGTAATTTTTTCTTCAAACACGGCAGTAAAAACACATGAAGCTTTAAAGCAACTTGATGTAAAGCCGAAGCTTCTGTTTTTAGATGAACAATCTGCATTTAAAGATGCAAAGATAAAAGAGCTCGGATACACAAACGGGGAAAACGTATTTTATTTTGACGATGCGCTTAGTGTAGGCAAGAGTATTCTTGAACAAACCCCCAATCTGGTAAACGACAGCATAGAACAAATCACAGAAAACGATATTTGTGTTATTTCATACACCTCAGGAACCTCAGGTAACCCAAAAGGCGTTATGCTCATGCACAAGAACTATACAACGAATGCTCAGGTTGCAAAGAATCTTTTTAATTTTGAAGAACGCTCTCTGTCAACACTTGTAATTCTTCCCACCGATCATGCATTTGCACACTCTGTGCTTTTATACCACAGCTTATTATGTGGTGACAGTATTTATTTTACGGATGCAAGAAAAGGCAACGCCTCCATGCTAAAAAACTTTCCTATTAATCTTCAGGAGGTTAATCCAAAATTCTTACTTCTTGTTCCTGCCATACTCAAGAGTTTTCAAAAGAAGATCACCTCTCAAATAAAACAAAAGCCGGCAATTATTCAATATATGTTTGAAAAAGGAATAAACGCAGGAATTAAATTGCTTGGCGACGGCTATCACGACGTACCGCTTTCTACAAAGCTTATGAACTATATTCCCTACAATATTGCCGATGCTCTGATTTTCAAAAAGATTCGTAAAATTCTCGGCAATGTTGATTTTATTGTTGTAGGCGGAGCTGCACTTGATAAGAATATGCAGCTTTATTTCAATGCACTCGGAATTACTGTACTACAGGGATATGGAATGACAGAAACCGGTCCTGTTATTTCGGCATGCACACACCTCATACCTAAATCAAATAAATTCGGAACCGTAGGCAAGGTTGCTCCTCTTGTTGAATGCAAAATAATCAAAGAGGACGGAAGTGAAGCTAAATGCGGTGAAAGAGGAGATATCTGTGTTTTAGGCGACAGTGTTATGAAAGGTTATTATAAAAACGAAGAAGCAACACGTGAGGCGCTTATTAACGGAATGATGAACACAGGCGATGTTGGCTTTATGGACGAAGATGGTTTTATTACCGTTGTTGGGCGCTCTAAGGCAATACTCGTTTCTTCAGAAGGCGAAAAGCACTCCCCCGAGGAGATAGAAACGGAAATTCAAAATGAAAGCAATTATATAAATCAAATAATTCTTTCTAATAACGAAAACCCATATACCATTGCCCTTGTAACTATTGATGAAGAAGCAGTGAAACAAACAATTAAAAAGAACAAAATCACTAAGCCGGAAGATTTATACGCCATTATTGAGAAAGACTTTCAATCATATACAGCAAACACAAAAACAAACGTAATGTGGCAACCTGCTCATTTTATAATAACCGGAACAGAATGGACAGAAAAAGAAGGGTTTATCAACTCTACAATGAAAATTGTTAGAAACAAGATAAAAGAAGCCTTTGACGAACGTATGCAAACTGCCTTTACCGATAAGAATAAGGCGAAAGAAGAAAATATTGGAGTATTAAAGGAGTTATTCTTTTAATACTCCCCTATTACAAGTCACATCCTACTTCGATTGCAATGGTAAAGCAAGGATCTATAAAGTTGATATGCGTATAGCCCGAATCGCCTCCGTACGTTTTGTACTGATCCCAAAACATATTATCAGCCTTCTGGTTGTTAAAAATTAAGCGAGTGGATAAGGTGAAAACAAGCTTATACGAGAAGGTAGATGTTGATATAAGCTTATCGGGGAACAAAGAAAAACCCACATTAGGAGCCATTACAAAAGTATAGATACTTTTATAATCAATGTTGTTTTCACCGTTTGGAACAACTCCGTTTTTATACTCATACATTGTCCAGCGTGCATAACCTAAACCCAAACCGATAAATGGAGCAAACCATCCCTTTGACCAGCCTGATGGCACATCATACTGAACACCAAAAAGCGTAAAAGCATGATCCCTCTCGCTTGATACAAACGTCCTACCCGACGTCCATGAATTCTCTATATAAACCCTAAAATCAGTGTTCGGTATCTTATACGAAAGTTTTGAATTCCATCTTGTGTGATTGTTAAAATTGTATCCTTTAAAATTGTATCCGAAAGAATAATATAAGTCGCTGTTTTTATACTGTCCGTTAAATGATGAAAACTCAAAGAAATCAATGAAAAACGTAGCATATGCAGAAGTGGATGAGAAAACACGCGAATATTTTATTGAAAATATTCCCAGATTGAACTGAGTTCTTAGATTAAAGCCTTTAAGGTAGTTTAAATAAACTTTTTGAGTGTAGTTTTCACCGTGCTGCTGATAAAAACTATATCCTAAAAGAACATCAAAAATATCCTTGTGTTTTTTCACTATTTTAAAATTCAAAAACAGCGATTGTTCATACTGAAACAAGATATCATTAATTGATGATAATCTTACCCCTGTTTTCAGAACACTATCATCCGCAATTTCCGTTTTATATATGGCGTCAGCACTCATCGCTATGTGTGGTGAATATATATTACGCCCCTCATATGTAAGGTTATAGCCTTTAAGGCCTAAGAGCTTATGCCATTCGTTTTGTACCTTCTGTATCCCGGCATCTCCAAAAAACGAGAATCCCACGGATGGGGTTAAAATCAATTCAAAACTGCCTGTATCTATTACTCCTGCAGTCATTGAACCAATTCCATATATCTTGTCGTATCTGCCCGTATGGCGAACTCCATCGAAATACCATCCCTTATTTGTAATAGCATCTATTCCGAAGGCAAACTTCCAAAGCGGAGCTGACACTTCTCCTTCAAAAGAAAACGAAAGCTGATCGTCCTGATTAATACCGCTTGCAAAAGTAAACATGTCGTTACCAGTGCCAAGCTTAACCGTATACGGAACGGCATTCTCCTTTGATAATTCGGGAACACCGAAGATACTTGTTACGCATAAGACAGACAGAAGTATAATAATTATTTGCTTTCTCATTCTTTGCATCTTTTTATACCGTTATACAATAAACAAGATATAACAAACTTGAACAAAAGTTTTGCTAAAATTATAGCAGCAATGGATAAAAAAGATAATACATCGAATTTGCTAAGACTAAATGTAATGCCACTCTCGGGCCGATATCCGACACAAGTATGAACGTTTAAAAAAAGAAGTTTTGTATGAGTTATAAAATCACAAAAATTAACATTTAAAGATTTGTTTGCTTGTTTATATTATAATTAACTCATGCAAAGTTTTTATGAAAAAGATAATATAACTTTATTTCATGGCGATTTAATTCTCGATCCATTCACAGGAAGCAATAAGAAAGTAGCATAGCTTATGAATTTAATATTTGATACAAATTTAGCATTAGATTATCATTCAAATACTCAAAAAATTAGAATAATGAGTGAAAACTGGGTTGTAGATAATGTTTATTGTGTTAGGTGTGGCAGTAAATTAAATCACTTTGAAAATAATAAACCTGTTGGGGACATGTTTTGTGAAAATTGTAAAGAAGAATTTGAGTTAAAAAGCAACAAGGCAAAACTTGGCAAAAAAATTGTTGATGGGGCTTATTCTACAATGATAGAAAAAATTGAAAATGATGATATCCCTAACTTTTTCTATTTAAATTATTCGATAATGGATTATAAAGTCAAAAATCTTCTAATTATTCCAAAGCACTATTTCACAAAAGAAATAATTATTAAAAGACCTCCATTGTCGGAAACAGCACGTCGTGCAGGTTGGATTGGTTGCAATATTGATGTTTCATCGATTCCTAAAAGTGGAATGTTATATATTATAAAAAATGGTCAAGAAGAAAACAAAAATATGGTAATTAAGAATTATAATAAAATGTTGTTTTTAAGAAAATCCAAAGGTGAATTAAGAGGTTGGTTACTTGATATATTAAAATGTATTGAGTCGCTCGATAAAAAAGAATTTACTTTAAATGAGATATATTCTTTTGAAAAATTTTTAAAATTAAAACATCCTAATAACAATAATATTCAAGCTAAAATAAGACAGCAACTACAGATTTTACGGGATTATGGTTATCTATCTTTTACAAACAGGGGAGAATACAGATTATTATGAAAAAATACTTATTTTATACAACAGATGGATTTACTCAGGATGCTTCATTGAAAGAAACAGAAAATTGTCAATTATTAGGTATTGGATTAGGTAATAACATAGAACAAGCCTTTGATGATTTTCTTAATGAAAATGATTATATTCACCAACAGGATTATGAGAAAATAATGGCTTATGAAGTAATAGGAAATCCTATTACTTTATAAAAGTTGAATTAAATATCCTAAATACATTAGTCGGTTCTAAACTTAATGAAACCGCAAGAAGCTATAAAACATTGGCGCAAGAAGTTGCAACAATAGACGGTGTAACTTTCATTTGGTTTACTGATGGTTGCGGTTGGAATAGTGCAAAAAACAATCTTGAAGAAACTTTTGA
>JAQYLW010000061.1 GCA_028719825.1 Spirochaetales bacterium
CATGGTTTGAAGACATAGACGGAAGGTATAGGATAAATTCGGTTCCTTATCTGCCATCCGGACAATACTCGGTTACGATGTATTACAATAACGACAAAATTTCCCAAATCAAAGGAAGAGATATTTATAAAACGGAAACTATCAGCAACAGTTTTCAGGGATATAAGATAGGGTCTGAGCTTTGCATAGACAAAGACGGGAATATTAAAGAGGGGTTCAAAATAGCACGAGATGTAACTGCAATAGCGGAATTTAAATCGTCTAAGGATTTCAATCCCCCAGCAATAAAAGACTTCAATGACGAATTGAATTCAGATCCCGAAATACAGCGCTTGCAATATAAGTTTATCGGATGGAACCCAACTACGTCTTGGACGGAAGGTACCAACGAGCCCATACCCGTGAACAGCGATAAAAAACTGTATGCTTCATACAGAGCAAACGGCACTTACAGCCTCACTATCGACTGGAACGGAGCTACAAGCGCTGCCACGGAAAAGGTTTATTACAAAAGCAATCAGGGATGGTTCAAGGATGAAGCCCTCACTGAAAAGCTGAATAGTATCGAGATACCCAAAAAGGAGTGGGAAGTTAAATTCGATCGCGTTCTGGACGACGGCAATGCGAATATCGAAAGCAAAATCATCAAGTGGAACTTTGAAAACCTTGGTGGTACAAACGGCTATGTAAAAGATGCAAACGGAACGTGGAACGACAAAATAACAATATCTTCCGATGCTTCCGTAAAGGCAGAATGGTCTGTAAGCGATAAAATAATAATGCCTCCCACTTCATCGCAGGGACATACCTTCTCTGCATGGATACTTTCAACCGATAGCGAAGGCACAAAGTATAAGGCAGGCGAACAGATCGATCCTAAAGACGTTGAAAAAGATGTCAAGGACGGTGTATTGGTATTCAAGGCACTTTGGTATGACGAACGCATTATTCATGTGCCTCTTATCAGTAATGGTGCAACAAACTCCACTCCTTCTATCCTGTATTATTTCCGTTCCGAAAAAGCATGGCGCACTTCATATGAAGGACCCGTTATTACGTCAATTCCGGTTCCTCAGAAGAACTGGGTTGTTAATTTTGAATCAGGAATCAAAGACGTTGTAAATCCGTCTCCTCTTACATCCGTATGGACATTCGACGGATATGCCGATGAGAACGGAACAAGGTGGATAAAAGCCGACGGAACCTTTGCCGACAACATGGGTGATGTTACACAGGATATGACACTTCATGCCCAATGGATCAATCAAACAACCATAACCTTACCGGAAGAGTCTGACACGTTTAGAAAAGACGGAAAGATCTTTAAAGGTTGGACGAAGGATGGTTCAAGCGAGATGCGCGGCGAGTTCAGGCCTACTGAAGAGGCTACGCGCCTTGTCGCCTCATGGGAGAATATGAAATACGGCATTGTGGTTGCTGCAGACAGCGTCGGAACTATTCAAAATCCGATTGACGGCGTGAGAAAGATGTTAATAGCTCCACAAGGTATTGATGTTACCCTTGAGCTGTCAAATATTTCCTTGCCGTCTGCTCATGCCGCTTTTGCTCCGGAAATAAGCGCCGAAAGCGTAAGAGGGTGGTTTGATTCCGGTTTATCCGATTCCGGATTAAGTAAAGATCTTCGCGACAGCGTTTATACAATATCGGGATTTTCCGACACCAGATCAAGGATTTATATAAACATTAAGGGAGCATTGGATGCGCCCGTTTCATCTTCTGTTTATTCATCTGACATCAGAGTGCCGTCTGCTGCCATAAGCAATTCATATGATACGGCTCCTGTAACGACATCGATTTATTATCGTGTTGCAAGCGAGGTAAAGGCTACTGTTGTAGGTGGTGAGAGCGAAAGTGGGGAAAAGTATTACGGTACACAGGAAAATCCGGTTCTCGGAGATCCGAGTAAGCCCCTTGGCAACGGCAATGGCGTTCTGATAAAAATAAAGGTCGCAAATGCTTCGTTAAGATCCAATTTAAATGAACAAGATGTTAAAAAATGGTTCAAAAATATTAATACGTGGTTTTCACAGGAAATACTTAATGTGGGTATTGATACATCTTCATCGTATTCGGAAGCAGATAAGGCTTCTTATATTACATTGCGCTTGAAGGGAACTCCATCATCGGAAATGAACAGAAGCTATACCACGCTGGTCATTCCTTATAGCGATTTGGAAAACGGTAATGCCGCATCGGGTTCAATAGAAGCCGAGATCCATTACAGAAGCGAAAAAACTCCATCTATAATAATGGATCCGTCCGTAGAATTTGTTGGTTCATCAACCAATCCGTTTGTTGCAACACCCGATATATATATAGGTGAAAACGGAAATGGCTATAAACTGAGAATCGATATAGGGGACAGAAAGTTTACTTCTTCGGATTTGGTTGCAAACGAGAATGTGGAAAATAACAGAGTTAAAACATGGTTCTCAACCTCATCCGTTGCAGGCTCGGATTTTGCATCCATTATGGGTAGCGAAATGAAATACTATGTCCTCGGCGGCGGATATAACAATAAATACATAGATATTGGAATTAAAGGTTATACAAGTCATAATCCTCAAGCACAAACAACTGCTGCAATTTCTATTTCAAACAGCGATATAGGTATTTTAGAGCCGGGTGCTCAGGAAATAGGGATAAGTTATATTATTACCGATAAAGTTCAGGCAATAGTAGATACGGCTCCCCCATATCGCGGAGGTTCTTCAGAGCTAAATAAGCGTTTGCGCTTCCCGTATCACGTTAATATGGGTAACGGAGATGGTGAAAAAGTAAAGATTAATCTCTCTAATGCTGTTTTCACCTCAGATACAGCAAAATTAAATGTAGGTACCGATATATCCTCATGGATTACAACTGATTCGGGCATGAATATGTCAAATATTAAATTTGTTGTAACGGATGGCGGACGCGGCACTTCATATCTTATTGTAAAAGTACAGGGTTATGCTGTTACGGATGTTCTTGATACGAATGCATTGAAGATCAATATACCTAAGGACGTAATTGCCGCTTCAGGTGAATCGCTTGTTGTTCCTCAGGCATCGCTGTACTATGTTGCCGGTGTTAAAGCAAATGCAATGCTCAGCGATAATCCTTCATATTACGGAGGTCAGGGCAACGTTCTCAAAACCGTTCCTTATACTAATATCGGCTCCTCCAGTGAGGGTATACAGATAGAAGTAGCATTAGAGGATACCAATGGGTATGAGTTTGTTTTCAGCGATAATCTTACAAATGAAGAAGTCACCAAATGGTTTACTTTTGAAACAGATTCATCTTCCTTTGAATCAACTGTTGGTGGAGAAAACCTTACATATTCATACGTATCCGGAGCAGGTACAAAAACTGTTATAGTGGGAATAAAGGGATATATTACAAAAGAAAATCTCTCAATTACCGACGAAATGCCTAAAATCAGAATCCCATCATCAAGCATAAAGGCATCATCCGATAATCATCCGATAATTACAACTCCATTGTATATTACATCCACCTCACATATTTCATCTCGTCTTTCTGCTTCCCCCATTCCCGTTGAGGATGGTACAACAGTTGTTGTTGAAGAATACTATGCAGGTAGTGCTCTAAGGCGTTTAACAGGATACGATTCAATGTATCTTATCCAAAACAACGGAGAACAGGGCATTCCTATGAGGATAGAGCTTGAAAATGCCAAATGGGCTCAGGATCTTACAAACGAGGATATCAGCTCATGGTTTACATTGAATGATATTAAAGAAGTTTCAGTTCAGAAGAAGGACTTCGGTCCTTCAACGGAAACTTCTACAAACGGTAAGAAGGGAAGTTCCTATGTAACGATACTTATAAACGGATATTTTGCTCAGGGTGCATCTTCAACCTCTCAGGCGCAGGATGTTCCGCTTAGAGACGCGCGTAACTTCTTCGCAATTCCATCAAGATATCTTCAGAACGTCAGTGAAAATCTCCCTACGGATAATACAAAAACCGTAGTATTCCATAATTCTTCTATTATTTCCCCAACCGTAGAGGTTACTTCTCCTGTTGGGTATGTAGGTTATGAGGCGAACCCCATAAGTGGAGCAGAGAACATTTATCTTGGCGACAGAGCCGGAGTTAAGGTTATGCTTCGTCTTTCAACGGAAGCGGACAAGCCGATAAGATTTAGTTCTAATATTACTAAAGAACAGATAAAGAATTGGTTGAAATTATCCTTATCCGATGTGGAAATAACCGACATAGATTATCATGGTTTTGCATCATATGAAAGCGTTACAAAGGAATCACATAAGGCTATAGAGTTTACAATTAAGGGATATTTTAAGACAGGTGCTACATCAGATGTTGTTAAGAAAAACACCATCCGGCTTGACTATTCGGCCTTTGCCGATTCAACACCTGCTTTACAGCCTGTAGATGTGAACATATATACAAAGTCTATAGGCCCTGTAGAATTGTCTATTGTAAGTGACGATCCGTACAAAGGCAGCAGTTTACATCCTATAGAAGGAACGCCATACGTTGCCTATGGAGATAGTGAAAACGGCGTTGAAATGCGCCTTGAACTTACAAACGCTGTATTCAGTTCTTCATTTACATCAGATAGATTGGTAACCTTGTTCAGTGATTTTACAGCTGCCGTAAATGGTGGTAGTTCTATAACATACTCGGTTAAAACTGACACGGGTCCGCTTAAGAACTTTGTTGTCATTCAAATTAAGGGGTATTCAAGAACACCTGACATTGAGGATTCATTCAAATTCATTCTGTCTCCGTCTGATATCAATTCAGCAGCCTCATCCCTTTCAAATAAAACGGTAGATGTTCATTATAAAACCTATAAGCTTGAAAACATAACGGTATCTGACGAAGAAGGTTATTACGGAAGCTCTGTTCGTCCAATCGGTATGACACCGTATGTCCGTCTTGGTGAAAACGGAGAAGGAATAAAAATTCGTATTCACCTTGAATCTAATATGTTTAAAACTACTCTAACATCAGAACGCGTAAAACAATGGTTTGTCGATTTTGAAAGAGAAGTAGGCGGTGAAGGAACCCTGCAATATTCTATCAACACCACATCCGTTGCTTCGGGAACAAAGGATCTTGATATAACCATAACCGGATATGTTACTAAGAAAAACACATCAAGTAGTGCAAACATCAGAATTTCGTATTTCGATGTTGATGGCACAGTTTCGGATTTTGGAGATAAAGAGATACCAATACATTATGCAATAACCACGCCCGTGACCGTAAGTTTAGTTGATGGAACGGATTATTATGGTACAACTATTGCACCTATTCGTACCGTATCTAATATTGTGTATGGAGCAGGAGATGGTATAAAGATTAAACTTGCTTTGACCAACGCAAAATTCTCGGATGAAGTAATAATCAATCCCGATCAATATGCGGACTTGAAAAACTGGTTTATTGATGGAGATATCACAACAAGAGAATATAAAATCATCGAAGTAGGACAGGATAGGTCCACTTTGATAATCAAAGTAACAGGCTATGATAGTAACGAGATTAAAAAGCAGAACATATACAATATACAAATACCGTACACTGCTATCAGGAATGCCGAAAGCATAATTGAAACAATTTCATGTCCTATAAATTATCTCTGTCTTGGCGCAGGCGATGCAGCTTTATCAACAGGGGCATTGTATGATGGCGCAACAGCATTGGATCCTATAATCGGGCGACACAATATGCTGTTGGCAAGTTCTTCAACAGAAATCCCCGGTGTTAAAATCCGCATTGAACTTACAGATTTGTTGTTTGCGTCTCTTCCTGATGACCTTACAGGATTAGAATGGTTTAATGAGTTTAAACAGAGCTATGGTGATAATTTAACATTTAAAAAAGTTGCCGGAGGAGATGGGCTGCCCTATATTGATATTGAGGTAAACGGATATCCTACTCTTGTGGAGAATACTTCACAGAATGCGGCTATTACCATACCGGCAAGCGCTATAAAAGGAGCCTCTGCTTCGTTTGAATCAAAGATAATCAATATTTACTTTAAAACTCTTGATAATGTAACTGCATCATTGAGCACAGAGGAAACAGCCTTTGTGGGCGGATCTCAGAGTCCTTTAGGAAACGGTCTTGTTAAATATATAGAATTCAACAACGGAAGCGGAGTTGAAGTAAGGTTAAATTTAAAGAATGCCAAGTTCAAAAAAGAGGCAGTGCTTGTAACTCAGACTGTAGAAGGCGTTGATCAAGTTACCATTAACCCCGATTTTGCAACATTACTTACAAAGGGACTGCCGCCGGAGTTTAAGGATCTTAGCGTTGTATATACAAACGGAGGAGATAATCAGAGCTTTATACGATTTATTCTCAAAGGCTATATAGCAGGTGATTTTAACGAATCAACGGGTCTAATCGACATTCCTTATAAGTATCTCTTAAATGGTGGTCCTGTTAATGATGAGAATGAGAAGGTTCAGGCATTGTGGTATTATTCTCCTAATGGAGTATCTTCTGTAAGTGCCTTAGTATCGTCCACTTCAGAGTACTACGGAGCATCTGCCAAGCCGATAGAAGGACGTCCGAATGTCGCTCTTGGAAGTGACAATCTTGGAGTTAAGGTAAGGGTGGAGCTTAAAAATGGTCTTTTTGATGAGAGTATTGCCGAGTTTGATGAGGGAGATACTGGATCCCAAAAAGTTAAACAATGGTTCACTGCTTTAAATACCCTATGGCAAACCTCTCTTAAGTGCACCCTTGTTAACGAGCCGGGTTCCGGCGGCGGTGCAAAATATGCGGTAGTTAATATCGAAGGAGTTCCCAAAAATTCTAGTGCAACCGAGATAGAAACCGCCTTAGAAACTTCACTAATTATACCGGGATCGCATATAAATTATTCACATTTCCCATCTAATACTAATATATCAACGCCGCTTTGGTATAAAAACAAAGAAGGTGTGACTGTACAGGTTGAGGAATCAGAATACTATGTAGGATCACAAGCTTATCCCTTTAAGGCTACTCCGTATATAACCGCAACGGATGCAAATAAAAACCTTATGAAAGTGATGGTAAAATTAAAAGATAGTTCTTTATCTTTCAAAGGTACAGCTGCAGACGGAGGTTTGCATGATAATGATGTAGCAGCATGGTTCTCAGGAGTAAATACAGCGTTAACAGGAAATTCTTCTACTCTTAATTTCAAAATAGAAAGAAAAGGAACAAACTTTGTTGTAGTTGCTATAAGCGGATTTGTTACTGATATAAAAGCCGCCGCTCAAGGATCGGTTGACATTGTTGTTCCTTACACAAATGTTAAAGGAGCTTCTCAGGATGCAGGTTCGTTCACTGTTCCTATGTATTACTCTATAACGCCGAAAGTAACAGCGACGGTATATTTCAACGATAGTGTTTCTACTGAAGATAACCCTATTATTGGTTATAATAATGTTTATCTTAACGAAAAGAATGGATATATCGTTAAAATTGTTCTTGAAAACGCAAAATGGGCAACGCTTGATTCAAACAAGATTGAACGTATATTTACAAATATGTCGACACAAGGCTTCAGACTCGGAGGCGGCAATTATAGACGTATTTCAGGTGGAGAAAACGAGAATTATGTTGAAATAATGATAACAGGATATCCTACACATTCATTAGCAGGAAGTGCCTCAAGTGTTGATCTGACCATTGACTCTCAGCTCATAGATTCATCAAAGACCGGATTTGAAACGCTTACTCCGAAATTATTTGTAAAATCCAGTAGTGAACTTTTAAGACTTGCAGAGGATGATGGACACGGGGAAACGCGATATGCAACATCCACAGCTCCTGTATCAGGAAGAGCATATTTAAAACTCCAGAATAATAATGGTGGAGATTATAAAATCAGGATTATATCCGAACAAGCAAGGTTCAGGGATAATATTACATCAGCTGATCTATACGAATGGATGGAATCATTCGTTAATCAATATGGTAAAGAACCTACATCCGGTGGTTCTCCTTCATCCATTATTCTAAGCCTCGTTGCCCAGGATGAGGGAGGTAGATGGATAGATATAGCCATGACAGGCGCTTTTGTTCAAGAATGTCTTAATTATCAATTATTTATACCAGACGATGCATTCCGCTATCTTGCACCAACTATAACTTCATTATCGATTACTTTGAGTTTTAATATTCAAGCCAAGCCTACGTTTACCATAGAGAATAATACTATGCAGTATGCCAGGTATGAACGAGTTGAAAAGCCATCATCGCCGTCTGAATTATCGGAAAATAAAAGATTTGTAGTAAAAGCTGTAAATGCTGAATTTGAT
>JAQYLW010000062.1 GCA_028719825.1 Spirochaetales bacterium
GACGGGACTGATGTTACTTCATTTTCGCCATCAAAAAGAAAAATGGGCATCGTGTTTCAAAATTATGCTCTTTTTGAAAATATGACCGTTTTAAGGAATGTAGAATATGCGCTTTTATCTGCTAAAAAGGGCAAAAAGCAAGCAAGAGAAATATCAATGGCATTGATTGAACAAATGCATCTTAGCGACAAGATAAACAAATATCCCTCAGAGCTTTCGGGCGGTCAGGCGCAACGTGTTGCAATAGCCAGAACCCTTGCGCTATCACCCGAAATTATACTGTTTGATGAACCTCTATCGGCATTGGATGTTTCAACCAGGCTTGAAATGAGAAGTGAACTTAAGGAATTGCAGTCTTCCCTTAAAACTACCATTTTGTACGTAACTCACGATCAGGAGGAGGCTGTTGCGCTTTCTGACAGAGTAATGGTAATGTCTGAGGGGGTAATACGGGCAATAGACACGCCTTATAATATCGTCAATTGCCAAACCGATGAGTTCGTAAATGAATTTGTTAAAAAGAATATACAGATAAAAGCTGAATCCCTTAAAAGGTTTATCAATTAGTCATCCAATATGAACAACAGATCACAAAACGGTTTTTCATTCTTAAAATATGCTCTTATTCTGTTCTATGTCGTATTTTTGATTGTTCCCTTGTGCATAATGCTTTCAAACATAAGGAACGCGGATATAAAGGAGACATTCACATCAATTTCTTTTATTAATGCACTCAGGAATTCAATTTTTTCATCCGTTATAGCAACATCTGTAAGTGTTTTGCTTTCGCTTACGGCCGCACTTTGTTTAAGAAGGACAGATATTAAAATCAAAAATGTTTTTCTGACCGTATTTACACTTCCTATGCTTCTTCCATCTGTTTCACACGCTTTTGGCCTTATACTGCTTTTCGGTTCAAACGGCATATTAACAAGACTATTACACATACCCGGTAATATCTATGGATTTTACGGGGTGGTGGGCGCCCTTGTCCTGTATTCATTTCCGCTTGGCACGATTATGTTCTATGATGTTTTAAGATATGAGGACTACACTCAATATGAAAGTGCTTCCGTTCTTGGGATTTCAAAAACAAGACAATTTATATCTATAACACTTCCGTTTCTGAAAAAGCCTCTGTTGACTGTTTTTTTTGCAGTGTTCACTATGACGTTTACCGATTACGGAGTTCCTCTTATGATCGGGAGTAAGTATATAACTCTTCCCGTTATAATGTATAACGAAGTAATAGGGATGCTTGATTTTGCAAAGGGTAGCGTGATTGCCCTTATTCTTCTGTTGCCGTCATTGTTGCTATTCTTTATAAACAAAAGGAATATAACCGATAATTTACCTCTTATGCGAAAAGGAGTTAAAGTAAGCTCCTCTCTCGGGGCACGTGCTCTTTCATACAGCTTTTGTATAATCGTATCAATTGTTATTTCTTTGATAATGCTGTCTTTTATATATGTAAGTTTTATAGTAAAGTATCCTCAAAACACTTCGTTTACTCTGGATAATTTCAAAAGCATACTTGGGGTAGGCAGGATAAAATACCTCTTCCATTCCCTTGTAATTTCGTTCTTTACGGCAGTAATGGGAACAGTTATGGCATTCTTTTCCTCATATATAACAACAAGAACAAGGATAAAAAATTCATCAATTCTTCATTATATTACCGTATCAACAATAGCTGTTCCGGGGGTTGTTTTGGGGCTTGCCTATGCTTTTAGCTTTAAACAAACTCCGATTTACGGAACACTTTTTATTCTGATTGCAGTGAATACCGTTCATTTTATAGCCTCTCCATATCTGATGATTTCCTCATCCCTTCGTAAGCTGAATGAAAACATAGAAAACGTAGGATTGACGCTTGGAGTCTCACGTTTAAGAATAATAAAGGATGTTTTGTTTCCTCTGTCTTTAATAACCGTTATAGAGATGTTCACTTATTTTTTTGTAAATACCATGGTAACTGTATCAGCTGTGTCGTTCTTAACAAGTTCTGCTAATATGGTTCTGTCGCTCATGATAAATCAATTCCGTGCTCAACTCTTACTTGAAAGCGCCGCAGCAATATCGTTTATTATATTTTGTATTAATATTTTATTAAAAATAATATTTGTATTATTTAAAAAAGCCATAAAAAGAAAAGGGTATTTATCAATTTCATAATAATTTTTTCCATTCATTCTTGTTATATTTAAAAATTCATTATATATTAGTTGACCTACAATAAGAGGTGATAATGAAAAGAATATCATTTGTATTGGCAATTATGCTGATGATTTTACCCGTTTTCTTTATTTCATGCCGTAAGGATAAAAAAAGCAATGAAGAGAAAGTTCAAATTGTAATCTATACTCCTGCAGAAGAAACGCAGTTTCAGCTTTATCAAAAGCGCTTGGCTGAAAAATTTCCCTCATACGACATAAGGATGGAATGGATGTCATCGGGTGATGGGGCTGCTCGCTTAAAAGCTGAGAAGGATAAAATTGCTGCAGACATACTTGTAACATGGGAGGGTGGATATCTTGGTATGCTTGAGGAAAATCTTGCATCTATTCCTTGGCTTGATAATGATATTTACCTTGATGATATAACATGGGAGAACAAAAAATTTGCTCCTGAACTCAGAAACTCCGGAGCAATAGTTCTTAATAATAAATTAATCAAAGAAAAGGGACTTCCTATTCCCGAAACCTATGAGGATCTTTTAAATCCCGTTTATAAAAACCTTATAGCAATGCCAAACCCCAAAAGCTCAGGAACAGGCTATATGTTCCTTAAGAATCTTGTTAATGCTTGGGGTGAAGATAAGGCCTTTGAATACTTTGACAAGCTTTCTGAAAACATACTTCAGTTTACAACTTCGGGAGTGGGCGGATTGAATGCGCTTTGTCAAAATGAGGTTGCCATAGGTCTTGGAATGACCTCACATGCCGTTAAACTTATAAACGAGGATGGTTTTGATTTTACTATCAAGTACTTTGCCGAGGGCGCACCTTATTCTATTTACGGATATGCAATCGTAAAAGGAAGAGAGAATAAAAAGGGAGTTAAGGAGGTTTTTGAATATCTTCGCCTTGATCTTACTTATGAGTTTGACAGCGCGTATTACCCCGAACAGATTTTCAAGGATAAAGTCTATAACATAAAAGGCTATCCTCATCCTATCCCATACGGGAATATGGAAAATAACACTCCTGAGGAAAAAGCAAGGCTTCTTAAAAAATGGAAGTATTGACAAAATATAATATAAAAAATATATTACTACAGTAATTGAATTGTAGTGATAAGGTTGAAAGTTCTTCGTAAGAAGAACTTTTTTTATTCAAGAAATGGAAAATACATTAAATACAGAATCGTTTTATAACGAAATTGAAGATTTGATCAAGCCTCTTAATTTATGCTTAGTGGAAGCTTCTGTTTATACAAATGCCTCTGAAAGCCATGTGAGCATCTATGTAAGCAAGGAAACAGGGGCGACAAGCGATGATTTGGATAGCGTATACGAACTTGTTTATTTGAAATTGAAAAGCAGGTTTAAGGGATTGAACCTTGAAGTATCAACACCGGGTTGTACAAGGAAAATCAAGGACGCCGGAGAATTCAAATTTTTCAAAGGCAAGAGTGTACGTGTTTACAGCGAAAAAGAAAATGCGTGGATTTGCGGAATTATAAAAGACGCAGATGACACACAATTATTTTTAAGCGCCTCTTATAAGGAAGACGGAGGCGATGATATATCTGAAAGCACAATACTGTTTCGTGATATCAAAAAAGCGCGTCTTATAGATGCGACGCTTCAAAAGGAGAAGGCTAAAAATGGCAAAGAGAACAACAAAAAGCACTAATAACGGCAGTGCTCTTACTTTTCAAGAATCAATTGAGTACATGATGAAACCTCTTGAGTTTTTGGAAAACAACCGTGAAAGATTCAGAAGGGTTCTTGAAAAAAAATACGGCAAAGGCGTTGATCTTGTAGAATATGAACTTAAAAACATAGAAGAAGAAGCTAGAAAACGCGGCGGTATGGAAAGGGAAAAGGTTGTTGAGATTGTTGAATCCTCCATAAAAGCCGCATACAAAAGAATGTTTGGAACAGACGAAAACTGCTTTGTGAAAATACAGGATGATTTTAGTCGTTTTGACGTTTATATGAAGCAGATTGTTGTTGCAGACGACGATCATGCAGATGCACTTTTGGAAATTCCGCTTTCTGAGGCAAAAGATCTTGATCCTAATTCCGAAGTGGGGGATGAAATTTTAAAACCCATTGATCCGGCTGAATTCAACAGAATTGCCATGATGAACGGAAAACAGAGATGCAGACAGGAAACCCGTGATTTCACAAGAAACTCCATATTCAGCACATGGAAAACAAAAGAGCATAAAATCATTATCGGATATATCAATCGAATTGATGCAAAGAGCGGCGATGTATATGTTGACCTTGGTTCAAACATTGAAGGACGTCTTGCAAAAAGCGCTCAGATACCTAATGAGCTCTATAGAAAAGATGACAAGATAAAATGCTATCTTGACGAAGTACGACAGGGTGAAAGAGGGGTTGATATAGTTCTTTCAAGAACTTCATCAGATCTTGTTAAACAGCTGTTTGAACTTCAGGTGCCTGAGATAGCAGACGGACAGGTTGAAATATTCAAAGTATCACGCAAGGCCGGATACAGAACAAAGCTTGCCGTATATACAAACACTCCGGAGGTCGATCCTGTAGGAGCTTGTGTAGGAGTGCAGGGGGCAAGAATTACTGCTGTTATGAATGAACTTTCCGGTGAAAAAATTGATATAGTTCCCTACGATCCGGATCCAAAGCGCTTTATAGAAGCATCCCTTGCACCCGCTGCTGTATCGTTTGTAAGAATTTTGGACAAATCATCAAGACGTGCAGTTGCCGTGGTTGAGGATTCACAGCTTGCATACGCTATCGGTAAAAGCGGAGATAACGTAAAACTTGCAAACAAGCTTACGGATTGGCTTGTAGATATAAAAACTCCTTCACAATACAGCAGTATGGACATTGTTATTGAGGATAAAGAGGACATTGAACGCCTGTTTAATACTGATGAGGATGAAAAGACAGAAGAGTCAGAGATAATCGATGAACAGGGTGAAGAAGAGGTAGTAGAGAGCCCGGTCGAAGCCACAAATGAGGGCGCAGAAGAAGAGGATTACTACTTCAAGGATTATCCTTTTGATAAAGCCGTGCTTGATAAAATTGAGGCAAAGGGATGTAACAGCATTATTTCTTTCTTTGATATGGGCATTGAAGATACCGCATCCTACTTTGGTTTTACAGAAGAAGAAAATGAAAACTTTAAAAATACATTACAGGAGTATTTCGCTTTTGAAGACGAAGAATAAGGCATAGAGGGGAAATATCGAAGATATGAACAATGATGAAAAAGAAAAAAAAGTATTAAGTGCTCCGATTCTTGTTAAAAAAAGAATCGTAAATCCTGTCTCTCAAACTAACAGTCCGCCTGAAGAGCAACCGGAAAAGGCAGAGGAAACAAAGTCCTCCTCATCCGTTCAGCAACCTTTAGTTAAGCGCAAAATCATTCTTAAAAAGAAGGTACAGGAAAAACCTGTTCCCGAACCAGAGCAAACCACTCCCGTCATAGAGCCTGAAACCCCTTCTATGGATGAGGGTGTAAAACAAACAGAGAGTGCTGTAATAACAGAGGAAGCAACAAAAGAGGATGATAAAAAAACTGCCCCTGATGTAGTTTCTTCAAAAATAAAAGAGGAGACTGTTAAGCCTTCCGAGGGTGAAAGCGCAAAAGAAAAAACCCCAGAGGATGCAAAAACTCAGCCTATTCCAAGCAAGGGCGAGAATGTGAAAAAGGAGGCAGACAACGCTTCCATAAAAGAGAACAAGGGTGTTCAGCAAGTTCCAAAGATGAAAATTCCCCGAGCTAATACAGGTGGAATTAAAGGGCCAATAATCATCAAGAACGCCGATTTACCGCCAATTTTCAAAAAGGAAAATACTCCAAAATCAACAGGTGTTGTTGGAAGCATGGGCGGCAAGGGTACTTATTCGTCCCAAGCGGTTCCGCGCGGCTTTGTACGTTCAAATGCAAGCCAAAGAAAACAGATGTTCGGTAAAAAGAAGGACGGATTACCACCACCGAGATCTCCGCGTCTTGGCCAGGTTTCCTCTGCTTTCCAATCAAGTGCCGCATTTACTCCGCCAAACGGTAAAAACGTTCACAACAGAAAGAATTACAACGGCAAAAAGGATGTTTATACACGTGATGAAAACAAGGAAAGAGAGTTTGAGATAAGCAAGAAAAAAAGCTCATCTCCGCTTGATAACGTTCCTAAGAAAATAGATATTATGAACTCACTAACGGTGGGAGAGCTTGCAAGGAAGATGAACCTAAAAGCAAGTGAAATAATCACAAAGCTCTTTTCACTCGGTATGATGGCAACCATCAACGAACAGATAGACAGCGATACTGCTACAATTATTGCATCCGAATACGGTACTGAAGTTCATATCATTGATTTGTATCAAGAAACCGTTATTGAAAAAGAGGAAAGCAAGGAGGAGAATCGAATTACAAGAGCTCCTATCGTAACGGTAATGGGACATGTAGATCACGGTAAAACCAAGCTTCTTGATGCTATAAGAAACTCAGACGTAGTTTCGGGAGAATTTGGAGGAATTACACAGCATATCGGAGCATACAAGATCAAGCTTAAAAAGAGCGGTAAAGAGCTTGTATTTATAGATACTCCGGGACACGCCGCATTTACCATGATGAGGGCAAGAGGAGCTCAGATAACCGATGTTGTAATCCTTGTTGTTGATGCATCAGAGGGTCCTATGATGCAAACAATAGAAGCTATAGACCATGCGAAAGCCGCAAATGTCCCAATAGTTGTTGCATTAAATAAATGTGATAAAGAATCTGCTAATCCCGATAGGGTAATGACACAGCTTTCCGAATACGGGCTGGTTCCTGAGGAATGGGGAGGGAACACTCAGTATACAAAGATTTCTGCTCTTAAGAAAGAGGGTATTTTTGAATTGCTTGAAACCGTTCTTATTCAGGCTGAAGTTATGGATTTAAAAGCAGATCCTACCATTGCCGCCTCAGGTACGGTTCTTGAAGCACGAATTGATCCGGGACGCGGAGTTGTTGCAACAGTACTTGTACGCGAAGGAACTCTACACAAAGAGGATAACTTTGTTGCAGGTATTTACGACGGTAAGATTAGGGCAATGTGGAACGATAGGGGAGAGAAGATAACAACATGCGGTCCTTCAACTCCCGTTGAAATAACAGGAATGGCATCCGTTCCCTCAGCAGGCGATCCGTTCCAAGTTACACAGGATGAAAAAACTGCACGCACAATCTCTATAAAAAGGCAGGAATTAGAAAGAATAGGAATGCGCAATAAGTATCAGAGAGTAACCCTTGATAATATGTATGACAAAATTAAAGAGGGTGAGATGCAGGAATTCAACGTTATTATTAAAGGTGATGTTCAGGGTTCCGTTGAAGCTCTTGAAACTGCGCTGTTAAAGCTTTCATCTTCACAAATTCGTCTTAATGTTCTTATGGCCCGTGCAGGTGCAATAATAGAAAACGACGTTAACCTTGCAATTGCCTCAAAAGGCGGAGCATTGATTATAGGATTTAATGTAAGGCCTACACCAAAGGCTGCCGCTCTTGCCGAAAGCGAGAAAATTGAAATACGCAAATACAATGTTATTTATGATGTTGTGGATGATGTTAAGGCAGCAATGGAAGGAATGCTTTCACCAATCAAGAAAGAAGTAGAGATTGGATGTGCTGAAGTAAGGGATACATTCAGAGTTCCGGGGGTTGGTATAGTAGCCGGCTGTATGATAACCAAGGGCAAGGTTACAAGAAAATGCTTCCTTAAGGTTGTACGTGATAATATTCAGATTTCAAATGGACTTATTAAATTATCATCTTTAAAACGCTTTAAGGATGATGCCTCATCCGTTCAGGAAGGATTTGAATGTGGTATCGGTCTTGAAAACTTCCAGGATATAAAAACCGGCGATATCCTTGAAGCATATGAAATTGTAGAAGAAAAACAAAAATTGGATATTCCCGAACAAAAAATCTGATGAAGATTTAATCATAAACCCGATAAGTAATTTGCTTATCGGGTTTTTTCTTTTATTTATTTTTTAAAGATAATGCAAATTCTGTTTACTACAATGTGACATTATTTAATCTATTTAAAAAAAAGTTGTGTAGTCCGTAAAACAGACCACACAACTTTTTTATACCTGTTAAGTGCTCAACTTTATTTATTATAGCAGATATCCTTTAATTCCCAGCTTTTATGATCCGTATGGAGCAAGTGATGCGCTTTTTCACTGAGCGGCGTTTCAAGATATTCACTATACAGCTTTTGTATATAAGGATTTTCGTATGAGTTTCTGTGAACGGATAGTTCATCTCGTGTATAGATATCCTTTGCTCTTGCTTTGAATTTCAGATCGTTTTCCCTGTGTATGGGTTGCCCCCCTCCCCCTATACATCCGTTAGGGCATGCCATAACTTCAACAAAGTCATACTGTACTTCGTTGTTCTTTATTCGCTCTAAAAGGCGCTCCGTATTCTTAAGACCGCACACTATCCCTACTTTAAGGGTTACATCGTTAATTTTAAATTCTGCTTCTTTTACTTGTCCAAGGTTACGAATTACTTTAAAGGCATCAACAGGAGGTGTTTTGTCGGTTAAAATATGGTATGCAGTTCGTAAAGATGCTTCCATAACTCCGCCTGTTACTCCGAATATAACTCCGGCTCCAGAGCTTTCTCCTAATGGCGAATCAAATTCACACTCCTCTACGGTTTCAAGATTTATCCCTGACAATTTTATCAATGACGAAAGTTCTCTGATTGTCAAAACGGCATCAACATCCTTTGCAGAAGGCGTTGAATTAATAGTAGGAATGTCTGCTTCTGCTTTCTTTGCAACGCAGGGCATAACGGCAACGTTGTAAATTTCTTCGGGTTTCTTTCCTATGGATTCAGCAAAATACGTTTTGATAATTGCCGCCTGCATTTGGTTTGGAGATTTTGCCGATGAAAGGTTATCCACAAATTCAGGATAATGGGATTTTATCCATCTTACCCATCCGGGACAACAGGAGGTGAACATGGGCCACTGGTGTTCATCCTTGTTTTTCATGCGTTCAATCAGTTCACTTCCCTCTTCCATAATGGTTAAGTCAGCGCCGAAATCCACATCGAAAACATAGTCAAATCCCATTTTCTTTAATGCGCCTACAAGCTTTTTTACGCTTTTTTCCTCTTTTTTCAGTCCAAGAAATTCATGCCATGATGCTCGTACTGCCGGTGCAATGCTGACAACCTTAACTTTCTTTGAATCAGCAAGAGCTCCATTTACGCCAAGGAGCTTATGATTATCATCACGAGAGGACAGAGCGCCAACAGGACAGTGAGTGATACATTGACCGCATAGCGTACAATCCATATCCTTTATGTTCGCACCACCTTTTGTCCATACGGTTGTTCGTCCGCCCGATAAGTTCAGATCCCAAATTCCCGTTGCCGAAATCTTATCGCAAACTTGAATACACCTCATACATTTAATGCATTTTTCATTATCGCGAATGAGGGGGAAATCCTTGTCCCATGCAAGAGGAGTGAGATCTTTTTCATATTCTTGATCGTTAATATTAAGCTTATTAACAACATCCTGCAGTTCACAATTCTTATTCCTTGAACATACTGCGCATTCGTAGTTATGCTGTGAAAGAATAAGCTGCACATTTGTTTTTCTTGCATCATAAACCTTTGGGGTGTTAGTAAATACTTCCATTCCCTCCTCTACAGCCGTTATACATGATGCAGGCAAAAGCTCTAATCCCTTCACTTCAACAACACATACTCTGCATGCCCCTATTTCATTCAGTCCCTTCCACTTACATAATGTGGGTATGTTGATATGGGCTTTTTTTGCCGCCTCTAAAATAGTGGTTCCTTCTTTTACAGATATATGTTTTCCATCAATTGTTAAATTTACCATTGAGTTTCCCTCCCGTTTTTGAATATGCCAAATCCAAAGCAGTCACATCTTAAACATCGTTCTGTTTCCTGTTCAACTTCTTTATCGGTCAATGGTATTTCTACCCCTTCAAAGTCGCATTTACATTCGCTTCCGCTTCTTTCTCTCACGTTTACTCTACCGCATGGAATTACATCCGTGAATTTTGTAGGCGGTATTTTAACATCTGTGGATATCTTATGATGATAGCCAAGATACTCATCTATATTTGCGGCAGCAACCTTTCCCGCAGCTATGGCATTTATTGCAGAGCCCGGGCCTGTAACGCAGTCCCCTCCTGCAAACACTCCGTGTGAGCCTACAACATGTCCCGTTTTATCGGTTTTGAATGTCTTTTTATCAACGGCAATCCCTGCTTCTTCAAAATGAGCGCTGTCAATTCCCTGACCTATTGCAAAGATTATTAAATCAACCGGAATTGTTTTTTCACCAAGAGATGAATCTATAACACCGGGTCTGCCGTCTTTGCCAATTTTGCCAACCATCTTTGGCTGAACAACAAGCCCTGTTGCAATGTTATTTTCGTTTTTAACGATTCTTACATGCGCTGTAAGATCCATTATTTCTGCCCCTTCGGCAACTGCAGCTTCTATTTCGGTTTGAAGGGCTGTCATATCCTCACGGCGACGGCGATAAATAACGCTCACCTTATCTGCGCCAAGCCTAATTGCGGTTCTCGTACAGTCCATAGCGACATTTCCGCCGCCTATAACGGCAACCTTTTTGCCCCTAAGCGACGCTGCTTTTAAGGAAGCTGCACGGCGAAGCATCTGTACGGCTGAAATAACATTCTCCGCATCTTCTCCTTCTACGCTAACCTTGTTGTCAACCTGCGCACCAATTGCAATATAAATTGCATCATAATCTCGGCGTAGGTCGTCTATAGTTATTTTTTCTCCTATTTTTTCGCCAAGGTGTACATCAATTCCCAAAGAAATTATATTGTTAATATCCCTGTCGAGTTCCTTTTGTGGCAGTCTGTAACGTGGTATTCCATAGTATAACATTCCGCCAAGTCTATCATTTGCATCATAAACAGACACAGTGTGTCCCATAAGACGTAAAAAGTATGCTGCAGTAAGTCCGCTTGGACCTCCTCCGACTATTGCTATTTTTTTACCTGTTGGTGGGAAGGGTTTTTCAGCCTTAACAAAGCCTGAACGATGAACAGCAGCCCCTTTTATTCCCCTGATGTTTATGGGAGCATCTACTATCATTCTTCGGCAGTTGCTTTCGCAGGGATGATCGCATACAAAAGCACAGGCAACAGGGAACGGATTGTCCTTTCTGATAAGGCGAACCGCATCCTTGTATTTTTTTGAGTTCACAAGCGCGATATAACCAGGAACATCAACATTTGCAGGGCATTTTGAAACACAGGGCACGGCAACCCTTGTTTGTTTTGAACAATGCGATGAGGCGATATGTGTTTCATAGTCATCATAAAAATTATTTAACGAATACAGAACCAAATGGCCGGCGTTTGTTCCTATTTCACAATCTGCCGAGGTTGTAAGAGTTTTGGCAATTTTTCTAATCTTATCAACTGTTTCCTTACTACCCTTTCCGTCGAGTATGGAATCAAGAAGCTTGCATATCTGCCCTAC
>JAQYLW010000063.1 GCA_028719825.1 Spirochaetales bacterium
TGTAAGGCGGATCTATGTAAATTAAATCAATCTTGCCCTTGTGGGTTTTCAACAGCAAATTCAAGGAAGCCAGGTTGTCTCCTTCAATGAGAAAATTCATTTCACCACCGTTATTTATAAACAGTTTTTCTTCCTCTTTGAGATATGGCAAATGATTTGAAAGTACTTCATCAATTTTTTCAAGATGTTCCTCAAATACAAGACCAAATCTTTTAGCACGGAGTTCATTTTCAATCTCGTTTGTGTAAGAAAGAAGATTTAAAGCATTTTCATCTTGTGAATGAGACAAGATGTATTTTTTAATAGCACTTATTTTTGAAATGAGTGCATCACGCTTTTCTTTTGAAATGTTTGTTGACATCGGGATGTTCCTCCATGGATTTTTGGTATTCCATGAACCCTATGAGAAACAGTTTTGTTCATCGAATATGCCATTCGCTGAACGTTTAGATTTATAAAAGCAAACTTGATGCTTTTCAACAATAGTTAACAAATAAAAAACATTAACTTTTTCCCCGTTATAGTCTATAATACGTACATAAAATGGCATATTTTATGAACATTCATAAGAGCTCTCCTAGACGATTCATCATTGTAACTTTGTGTTCTAATAAAGAGTGAGCATATCGGTTTAACGTAATAGTTGGGTTTTTGTGCCCAAGAATTTCAGATAGGGTTTTTACGTCCATTCCACACTCTAAAGCTCGTGTTGCGAATGTATGACGAAGAGAGTGAAATCCTCTGTGTTTAATGCTTAATTTTTTTAAGAGCAGTTCAAAAGTTCGCTGATAAGAACGTACTGAAATAGGGGACGTTCCATTTGATATAACAAATTCCGAATGGGTGTTTTTCTGTATATGTTTTAACCTTGGTAATAGTTGTTTTGGTAATGGAATTATACGTTTTGAACTTTCAGTTTTGGGTTCATCAAAGACAATACCTCCTTTCGAATCGTGGGAAGAATGTGAAACGATAAGTACACCATTTGTTAGGTTTATATCTTTCCATCTTAGTGCCATTAATTCCCCAATGCGAAGTCCGGTGTACAAACATATAATTATGCCGAAGAGTTTTGTTTTTGCACTTTTTAATACTGCATTTTCAATTTTCTTTTGTTCTATAAGCGAAAAACACTCTATTTTGTGTTCATCAATACGGGGGCGCTTGATGGCGTAAGACGTATTTTCTTTTATGTAGCCAAGCATATTTGCCATTTTAATGGAACCTTGTATAACGGAAATGATATTGTTTACTGTGTTACTTGATAATCCCGCCTTAGTTTTTGTGTTCCCATTATTTAACAATTCAGTGATTAAGGTTTGTAAAACCAGCGATGTTATTTTTTTAATTTGTAGATCGCCAATTTTAGGTTCTATGTGTATTCGAATTATTTGTTCATATCGCATATATGTCCGTTCTCGCACACACGGTTTTATGTAGTTTTCAAGCCATATCTTTAACCATTCTCTGTATTTCATCATTTATACTCCTTGTTTAGGGAATTATAAATGTGAAACCTATATTTTCTGGGATTCCTTCCTTTTTCTGTAAAAATCTTATTCCTTTCTGTTACAATACGCTTATGGAAATACGGAAGGCAAAAGTTGAAGAGTATGAAGATATTAAAATAATTTACTTACGTGCACGTGAATTTATGGTTAGTAAGGGTAATTTAACTCAATGGGCAAACATAGATCAAATATTAAATAAAGTCTTAAAAGATATAAGGGCAGGACATTGCTACGTTTGCACTGAGAATGATGTACTCCTTGGTGTGTTTTGTTTTTTTATAGGGGAGGAACCAACGTATAATAAGATTTATGACGGGGAGTGGCTGAATGATAAACCTTACGGGTTTATACATAGAATCGCAGTTGCGGTTTATCAAAAAGGGTTTGGGACAAAATGCATAGAGTGGTGCCTTAATCAATATCCAAATGTTAGGATAGATACGCATAAGGATAATATACCGATGCAAAAAACGGTGTTAAAATTGGGCTTTAGATATTGTGGAATAATCAAACTGGAGAATGGGGACGAACGATGGGCTTACCAGTGGGAAAAGAATACCGGAATATTTTGACATGCACTCTATAACGTATTTTCTCATCAATGGTTTACCGCCTGCAAGAAGTATAAATGATACTCCCATCTCATCCGCTTCTGAAAAGATTCTATTCCAAGATTCTTTTGTTAGTTGTCCATTATCTATGCTGTCGGAACACAGCTTGTTTTCTCTTGCATAGCAGCCCTTGCAGTGAAGGTTACATTTTGTAGTAATACTTGCTATAAGAAACGGAGGCACATGGCATCCTGTTTTGGAAAGAGAACTGCGGATTTCATTCTTATTTTTACAAGACAGTGCAAATTGTATTGTGTATGCGCTTGCTTGCGGATTTGAAAATAGATTTTATACATCAAGTTTTAGTTTTGCTTAAATCGTCTTATATGTATGTGCCTTGCACAGTTTACAAAAAGCGAGGAGTTTATTATATTAATAAAAAACGGGGGTGTACTTGGTTTCGACTTTCAGTCGTACTTGCTACATTCTGCAGGCAGAGCGCCAACTCTTTAAACTAGCAAAAAACACAAATGCCAAAAAAGAAGACGACGAAGTCTACTTCGAGGACAATGAGTTAGCTCTTGCTGCTTAAGTAACAGTTAACGGGGCTTTTAAAGGGTTACCTTTAGACTTAAAAGCTTTAACATCTAAGGTTCGGAGAGTACCTTGACAGGTGATATTCTCTTAAAACATTACCCTGCCTATACTTATAAATAGGGATGTTTGTTACCGGTTTATAAGTGAATACCCAAATACGAACTAAGCCTGTAGACGGGTGTAGGGGTCCTGGGAGGACGGGAGTTCGAATCTCCCCATCTCCAGATTTTAGTCTCAAATAGAGAGATAAGACCAATCTCTCTAACAAAAAATCCCGCAAACACGGGGCAATATAGCGATTTAATAAAAACAGAGAATTACTTTAATTATAATTCTCTGTTTTTTAATGCAAAATTATAGCCAAATTCTCTACTTGCACTTTACCTAGTCCAAAATGGAGCAAAAAAACATGCTTTTTCATAAAAAATTCCCAAGTTCTGAAGTCACCTGATATTATATTTTATAAAAATTAATGACACTCAATCCCATTTTTTCAATAGTTTCTTTGGAATATAGGGTTACCAAGTTTCCATCCGGAGACATTTTTACGGGGATTATTTCGTCAATTGGAGTTGTAGTAATGAGAATACTTATTGCATTTTCGTCAGGAGTTTCAACTTTTGCAACGCAGTCGGTGCCATATCTTGGGATTAAATATTCATCAATAACTTGTTCGCATCTGCTTTCATCAATTTCGATATTCAAGTTAGGCAAAGTATCATTAACTTTTCCGGTTTTAATCTCGTGTTCATTTGCCCAAGCTACAATTTCTTTAATTAAATCGGAGTTTATATTATTTGAAACTTTAATTGAATCAATATCAAAATCGCATTTATCCGCAATCTCATCCGTTGTGGTAATAGTTTTGATATTCAGCTCTTTTGCAAGTTCTGATAATTGCACATTAGTGTCTTGAAGTGATATATAAAAATCCTCGCCGAATAAATTCTTATAATATTTAGCAATTTCTATTGCACCATTTTTACCGCCAGCAGAAAGTTTTTTTGCAACTTCTCCTTTTGCACCGGATAAACAAATCAAACCATCTTTGTATTGTTCTAAAATATTGTGGTTGATTCGGGGTTTAATAATATAACCTTTTGTCATTGCAATAGAAACTAATTTGCAGAGGTTACGATACCCTTTTTGATTTTTCACAAAAAAGTTAATGCAATAGAAATTCGTATTATATTCTTTTATATCGCCATCACAAATA
>JAQYLW010000064.1 GCA_028719825.1 Spirochaetales bacterium
CCGACTAATTTATCATTATAAAAAGCTTTCAGATATTTATAATTATCCATTAATTACCTCATCAATCGAAGCATAAGTTTTTTGTGTAAATAAATTTTCAAAGTCATTATCTAAATCAAGAGCAATAGCAATTTTAATAAAAGATTGCAAAGAAATCTCGTATTTTGTTTCAAATCTTTTAATGCTGCCAAGACTAACTCCGGATTTTTGCGCTAAAACTTCCTGCGAAATTTTTAACTTTTTTCTGTGCTCTTTAATTTTATCTGCAAAACTTTTAGCAATTTCATTGGGAGTTTTTTGATTTAAAAATTGATTATTCATAGATTATATATTAATCGTTATTATTAAAAATATCAATATATAGATAATATATTATCTAATTATAAAACAACATCATAGTTTTCTCCATAATCTGATATATACGTGACTTTTCAGAAATCAGATATTCTTAAAGATAATTTTTACAGTAAAAAGGAAACAATCGAGGATATTATATACGAAATTAGTTCGTATATGAGAGACAATAATATAAGTGAAAATAACAATCGTCTTTACGATTTGACGATATCTTATTTATTATGGGCATTATATTATAACAAGCAGGATATTACAGTAAATTTGACAAAGTACCGCAGGTCGGAAACGAACCAATGGAATTATTGTTTGTTTTAGGGGACGACGGAAAACGAACCCGATTTTTTCGATTATGATTAATTGTTTTAATATTTGTCCATGATCAATTCGCTTGCATTGTTTACTTACTTATTTATTTTTTAACAGATAGCTACTTATGTACACTTCTTTAAATGAATTGCTCCATAAATTACTATTTTTAGCTATTACGTCGGGAATTTCAGCTTTTTCATCTAAAATAATACTTGTCAAGACGATTGCTTTTCACTACAAACATTTAATATCTAAACTGTATAAATGCCAACACTTTTTAAATATTCCCATAATTCATCATAATATTTGCATAATCGCGTATTATCCGAATTATCTCCCTTGGGGACAAAGATTATAAAACCTTCGCGTGCACGGGTTAATAATACACGATATGCATTTTTTAGATAACGTTTGTTATCTTCCTTATTTATGGTTTGCCATTTTGAGCCACTTGGTTTATAACATTCAAAATGCCCGTTTTCATAACGATAATCTGCATCCCAACCAACAAGCGCATAATCGATTTCTAAACCTTGAATATCAAATTCTGTTGCAACTTCTTCCATAAAATACGAGGATTTTATATCGTTTTTTCCTTCCAAAAACCATTTTTCTGGTTTGCAATTACATTCCACCCAAATGCCTTCGGCACGGAGACGTTTAGCTTGTGAACTTGCAATAAGACCATATCGACAATTTTTACCGTCAGTTTGTTTTTTTATCCACTCTTTAGCGGTATTCAAATCTCTTGTTATACAGATTGGATATACTTTTTTGATTTCTTCATATATAGCAGCGGCTTGTTCTTTTTCGTTATTTAATAAGTGATGAACAAAATTAGCAACTTTTTCACTCCTAAATGATCTTAAGGAAATATATAAATGTAGTTCTTCAACAGTTTTACAATTTAAGCCCTCAATTAATGTGCCAAAAGAGTTATTGCCAACATATTCTTCGTCTGTAATTTTATTTGATACATAAACTTTCCAATCAGGATATGAACGGCGCATAGAATCAAACCATTCTTGAATACCTGCTTCACCTGTGTTTATATCTTGCCCACCGCCAACAAGACATACTATAACGGCCCAATCCTGATGTCTATTCATATATTCAATAAGCAATTCGGGTTCACTCATTGAAAGAATTTTATGTCGTTTATCATCTGGTAATTTATTAAGTATTGCGGCTTTCTTTTCATTCATAAAATTTGAAAGTTGCACTTGCTGCCATGCTCTTTGCGCTTCATCAAAAATTACAACGTTGTCAACCGGTGGGATATCCAAATTTTTGAGCGATTCATCTCTAAAATGATGAATTATCTGTATAAAAGATTTAACATTGTCTCTTGCTTCACCAATAGGAATACCAGTTCTTTTGTTATCATCACGCGCTAAAGCTTCTCTTAAAACTGAAACAAGCGGTTGATTTCCTGTTAAAAAGCAGGAATAATTTTTTCCTGTCGTCTTTTGATTTTCTATTGCAATATTCAAACCTGCTAATGTTTTACCAGCACCAGGAACTCCTGTGATAAAGCAAATAGCCTTTTGGTGATTTTGTTTTGAATATTCAATTATTTTTTGCACTGCAGCAGATGTTTTTGTTAAATTTTCTGCCGCTTCATTTTGTGAAATATCATCAACTGAATGATTATTATATAAAATCTCTGCCGCTTCAATAATTGTAGGAGTTGGAACATAACGAGAATTTAACCATTTATTAAGTTGAATTTGAGTACTAAATAATTTTTTGAATTTATCAAAAATTTTGGTTAAATTATTGCCATTTGTATAAATTACATCATAAACATTGTTTTTATATTTATTAATCTGCAAATCGCATTCTGGTGCGTCTGTTGCAATAAGTATTGGAACAATTGTTTTATTATGACTTTCTTCGTGAAAATTTGCTAAGTCTATTGCATAAGTTCTTGCTTGTGTAGCCGCAGATCCTGTATAAATTTCATTGCCAACTTTAAATTCCAAAACAAAAATAGTATCATCAAGCAATACAACATTATCTATGCGCCCGCCAACACGCGGAATAGTGTATTCAAAAATAACACTACCGTTAGAATATTTATTTAACACATTTTTTAGTAATCTAATTTGAGCAATCCATGCATCTTTCTGCTTGCTAGTAGAATCAAACTCATCATTTTTGGCAATAATGCCAAATATTTCATCTTCATTTTGATTTAAAAAAGTTTTAATATCATTACTATAAAACGCACTACACATCTTTCATTCTTCCTTTATGCCTATTTTAACATGAATATTTATATCTTTTTATGCAATATGTGTCATAAGGCAATAAAATCTAATGTCAAAATTAAAAAAATAATCAAAAAGAATTTGTGATTGTTTAAAAAAAAGAATGCGGTCGACTGGACTTGAACCAGCACAGGATTACTCCCACAAGCACCTCAAGCTTGCGTGTCTACCATTCCACCACGGCCGCAACAAACAGAACTATTATATTTTATTAGTAGTTTTCTTGCAATAGGTATTGTTTAATTTAAACGGTTTATGTGTAATTTCAAATGACCTGTGAATATTATATTTACGGTTTTTAAAATCAACATCAATTGTTTCGTCTGTTGTTTCTTTTACATTGTAAAATTGAGCAGTCCTCTCCGACAGCTTGAAATCCCTGAAATTCGTACAGAATATCAGCTTGCCGTTCTTTTCCAAGTGATTCATTATAAGCATAATCAAAAATTCATGATCCTTTTGAATATCAAAAGAGGCTCGTGAATGGCTGTTTGAAAAGGTAGGAGGGTCCAAAAACACAAGGTCAAACTTGGTTTTTCGATCCAAACTCTTCATAAACGACATTACATCTTCCTGATAGTAAAAATGATTCATTCCGGTAAAGTCATTAATGCGCATATTGTCCTTTGCCCAGTTTAAATATGTACTTGATGAATCTACACTCACCGTTGACAGTGCTTGACCCTTTGCAGCATGCACGGTTGCAGTGCCTGTGTAACAGAACAGATTTAAAAATCGTTTATCCCTACTTTCGTCCTTTATTTTTTGTCTCAGCAGCCTGCTATCAAGGAATATGCCGTTGTCTATATAGTTTGTAAAGTTTACTAAAAAATTCAAATCGTGCTCATGGATTATCAGCTTCTCGTCGTTGTTTGAAGATTTGACATATTGGTCGTTTTTAAGCATTCGTTTACGTGTCTTTATAAAAATGTTCTCCCTTTCGGCAAGGCCTAAGCGCTCTATAACAACTTTCATGTCCTCAATCTTAGCATCATCTTTTGCCCTGCTTGCATCATCTTTTTCCGTGTAGGATGAGGAGTATTCACTTATAACTACCCATTTGTTTTCAAACACGTCTATTGCGGCATTAAACGGTGCACAACCGCCGTCGTAAATTCTGTAGCACGATACATTTTTTTGTGCAAAATACGATTCAAGTTCATTCTTGTTTTTAAGAAGCGTATTATATAATGCCAAAGCACCCTGACGTAAGGGGCGTGTAAGGCGTTCATTCCTTTCTTCTTTTTCTCGCTGTTCTTTTTCGGCAATTTCCTTTTTTGACAGGAAGCGTTTGTTAATAACAAAACAATTCATTGCTCCGTTTAAAAGGTTAAACACGCGTTTGTCGTTGTACGGAATAATGTCGGCACATTCTTTGTTGGAGGTTATCAGGGTTAAACTTCCTCCGTCAATTATGTGTTCTGTATTCTTTGCAAATTTGAAATAAAGCGTACTTAGCCCTTCAGCCTCGATTCGTTTGCCGTAAGGAGGATCGGTAACTATGCATGAGTATGGCGGAATATCGTTTTCGCTAAGGGTGAGAGCATCCTTTGATTCAAATGCTATAAATTCCGCAACACCTGCTTTTTTGGCATTGATGCGCGCTGCATTCAACATGGATTCATCAATGTCGTAGCCAAAAAACAACGGTTTCCCGTTTGCATATTCTCTAAGCTTTGCCTTTCCGTTTTCGTCGTCCTTTACAGCTTTGCTGAGAACCTCATCCCATTCTTCTTTGTTAAAATCAGGCAGGTTCATAAATGCAAATCGGGAGCTGTCAATAAGCCCCGGAACAGAGCCTGAGGCAATTAGAGCAGCCTCTATTAATATTGTGCCGCTTCCTGCAAACGGATCTACAACATTTGTTATTCTGCCTTTAGACAGCAGCGTTACAAAAGGGGAGAAGCCCAATAGGGCGCTCGCAATGTTTTCTTGAAGATACACGGGAGTGGATACTTCTCTATAGTGTCTTTTAGAAAGAGAACGGGAGGAGAAATCCACATATATGTATGCATTGGAATTGTTAAGGAACAGGTGGAATACAACATCCGGATTTTCTTTATCTATATTAGAACGCCTGTCGAACAACTCTTTTTGTCTGTCGCATATTGCATCCTTTATTTTTAAAGAAGCTGATAGGATATTCTTACACCACGGTGTGTCCGCTCCTGATGCAGTTATCAAAAAAGTTTTATCGGGGCTTGGGATGTATTTCTCCCATTCTATGTCTTTTGCAAATTCATACAATTCTTCCTGACTGTTTACTCTCTTTTTTGTATCTATTTCGGCAAGGAGTCTTGTTGAAAAAAATGAGTACAGGCAAAATCGTTCCCCGTCTTTAAAGTCCCCCTTAAAATACACTCCGCCCTTTGTCTGCTCAATATCGCTCAGCTTTAATTTTTCGCATTCCACTTTTACGTATTCTGCGCACCTGTCGGACGCTAAGGCAAAAAATCTCATATCAACCTCCCATGAACGAGGAACACAGATAGAATGAACCCGTTATAACTATTACTTTTACGCTGTCCTTTATATCAGGGCACTCTAAGGATTCTATTTTAGCCAAGCATTCTTCTATATCATCGTCTATTATTATCTTTTTTACTCTTCTTTGTTTTGCTTTGTTCAGGACAATTTCCGTCTCTGCAACAATCTTCTTCATATTGCTTTTTTTATATCCGTCTATTGACGTTAATGCAATTACGTCAAATTCCTTTATAAGAACATCAAACATTCCGATAAAGTCCTTATTTTCCAAACACGAGAAAATAACGGCACGCGGATATTTATCTATCAAAGGAATTACCGTTCTGAAATTTTCAGCATTGTTTTCTAAGGATGAATACCAATCTTTCTGTTTGTTAATGGTATCATGAGGCCTAATGTTCTGTACTATGGTTGTGACGTTTTTACAAAGTTCTTTTATGCTGTCAACGGTATGTGCTCCGTCAAGTATTACTATCCTGTCTTTTTCAAGTGTCACTTCTCCTCGTGCGGGAAGTGTGAGCGGATATGTTCTGCATTTGTTCTTTTCATCGCATTTTATACCAAGGTGTTCTGCAACCGTAACGGCAAGATGAAAATCCGTATAAGCACTATCTCCCTTGATTGCAAGCGGGGATAAATCGGTAGTTTTATGATCGCAAAAGAAAAGCTGTGATCCCATTTTTTCGCATTCTTTTTCTATAACGGAATTTACTTCATCGCTTCCTTTTAATGCGAACACCGGCACGCCGCTTTTAATAATTCCGCATTTCTCACGGGTGATTTCTTTGATGTCATCCCCGAGTATATCGGTGTGTTCCTTCTCTATATGTGTAAGCACACAGGCAGAGCTTTGAATAACATTTGTTGCATCAAGGCGGCCGCCTAAGCCCGTTTCTATAACTGCTACTTTGATTTTTGCATATTTGAATAGAACAAAAGCATATGCCGTGTACAGTTCAAACTGTGTGGGAGAAATACCGTCTTTGAGTTTAAGTTTTTTATGATCGCCTAAGAATGACTGCATAATACATGCAGCCTTAATATAGTCCTCGTCTTTAAAAAACGAAATTGGGGTCTCGCCTTTTGGATCTGAAAGCATCCATCGTTCTCTGTAATCATAAACGTGAGGGGACATGTAAAGCCCAACCTTTGCTTTACCTCCGCTTATAAGAGAGGCAAGATAGGCTGATGTTGTTCCTTTACCTTTGCTTCCGGCAACGTGGATACATTTAAGCTCCTTTTCGGGGTTGTGCAAAAGCTTTAGTAGCTCACGCTCTCTGCTCAGCCTGTAAGTTCTTGTGTCTTTAATGCTTGGCATGGCAGATGGTGAATACGTTCCGTCTAAATACCTGACAACATCTTCAAATGATTCTATTAACATGATTTACAGTATTATCTCCATTCCTGTTTTGTATGTTTTAAAACCAAGTCTGGAATATAAAGACTCAGCATTTGTATTTCCTCCCCAAACATTCAGCGTTATATTGTAGCATCCCGATTGTTTGGCAAAATCCTTTACGTATTCAACAAGGGCTGTGGCAATCCCTTTTCCTCTTTCGTTGACATCTACGCAAATATCATCTATGTAAAGCGTTTTGTGCTTTACCCAAATTTCGCTATCGTAATTTTCAAAAATACAAAATGCATGCCCGACAACCTTTGAGTCGCGTTCAAAAACAAAAACGGGAGTATTCTCGTTATGGATTATGTTTTTAAGCTCCTCGTTTGTGTACTTTTTGGTTCCGCTTGCAAACAGATCTTTTCGTAAGGCTGTATGCGTTTCTCTTACCTGTATAAGAAGATCGCTTATGTCTTCTATGTCGTTTTCACATGCTTTTCTAATCATTTCTTTATTATAGTTCTTTATAATTATTATTTCTATTATACTGACTAATATGGATAATTTAATTATACATTCCTATAATGGTTCTCAAAGTGTTCAAAAGGCAAAGTTCAAAAGATTATTCAATGAGGCATTTATCAGATCCGAAAGAATGAATGTTGCTCTTATGAGCCTCCTTTCATTGAAAAAAGGAATTGTTTTTAATCTGGTAACGGATGAAAAGGACAATGTTGTGGGCTTTTACTACATATATTCAAGGGACAACATGCTGTTTTTATATTATCTTGCAGTCGATAAGGAATACAGGGGCTGCGGATACGGCAATAAGATTCTTTTACATCTTGAAAACACATATGCCTCAAATCCTCAAAGCGAATTCTATGTGATTGCCGAATCCATAAGAGAGGGCAAGGATGTATCCGATATAAAAATAAGAAGATCAAAATTCTATAAAAGATTCGGTTTTGAACTAACCGATTATATAGTGTACGATAATAGCGGCGCCTACGATCTTTATAAGAAATCAAGCGTAAAAGGCACCGACATTAAACAAATAAAAAAAATAATAAAAAAACTGAATCCCATTGAGATTTGCAAAATAAAAAGTGAGGAAAAATAATGAGAAAAAACCTGTTTTTAATTTTAATGTTATCTGTTTTGTTTACGTCTTATGCTTTTTCATCCGTAGACACTTCGGATATAAAAGATCCGGGGATATATGCGGTAATACAAACCGATAAGGGTGATATCCTTTTAAGTCTTGAATATGAAAAATGTCCGCTTACCGTTACAAACTTTATAGGCCTGGCCGAGGGAAAGCTTAGTGCAACCGGTGGCAAGCCGTTTTATGACGGTCTTACATTCCATCGTGTTGTAAAGGACTTTGTAATACAGGGAGGAGATCCAAAAGGGAATGGCACGGGAGGGCCGGGATACAGCTTCCCCGATGAGTTTGATTCATCTCTCAAACACGACAGGGCCGGTGTTCTTTCCATGGCAAACTCAGGAAAGGATACAAACGGCAGCCAGTTTTTTATCACACATGTTCCAACCCCTCATCTTGACGGCAAACATACGGTTTTCGGCTTTGTTATAAGCGGTCAGGATGTTGTAAACGCAATTGAGCAGGGCGATGTTATTCGTAAAGTTCAAATAATCAGAAACGGCGCAAAAGCACAGCAGTTTGAAGTGAGCGATAAGTCTTTCAACACGTATAAAAACAACATTGTACAAAAGAGGAAAACCGAAATTGCAGATAAACGCAACGAGGAAAGAGAACAGGCGAAAGCAATGTTTAAAAACGCCGTAACAACCCCCTCAGGACTGATGTACGTCATTACAAAAAAAGGAAAAGGGTCAACGTATCCTAAATACGGCGGCAGAGTAACGGTTCATTACGAGGGCAGGCTGCTTGACGGCACAGTTTTTGATTCGTCATACAAAAGAGGGAAAAGCGTTGTTTTCAGAGTGGGGCAGGTTATTGCCGGATGGAACGAAACCCTTATGACCATGCAAAAGGGCGAAAAAAGAACGGTTATTATACCCCCATCCCTTGGATATGGAGATAACGGAGTTGGGGATATAATTCATCCGTGGTCGTATTTGATTTTTGATATAGAGCTAATCGATTTTGAGTAATAAACGCTTATGGAGGCGGGAACGACAGATGTCTTGTATGAATAACAATAGGAATTTCATTGGAATAGAACTTGATGAAAAATATTGCCGAGCATCAAAAAGCAGAATAAAACAAAGTAGAGTTTCGTTGCTTTAACATATAATACAATTGTGGAGGTAATGAATGTATATCGTTAAAGAAATGTCATTTCCAAGAGATAAAGTAATGGATAGGTTGGAAACAGAGCATTATTATCAAATATTGGATAATATTATTAAAATATATTATTGGAAGAATACAACTACTTTGAATCATTGGAAACAAGAACTTTTTAATTCTTTTAATGAAATAGATTTGATTAAGAAAAATAAGGGAAAAGATATACCTCCAACTAAAAATGAGATTATAGAGCACTTATTAAATACAAATATTGATACGTTTGATAAAAAGATTAAAACGCTAATTAAGAATGTTTGTGTTGACGAAAACCAATTTGTTATAAACCCGACTGAACACGACATAGAAATGATAAAAGGATTTCTTATAGAATATGTCGAAACGATTGCCGGAATGTTTTCTAATGATGTTTTAGTTTTAGATAGAGAAAAAACATATCAATTTATGGATGTTTTAATTGAAAAATATAAATGATGGGTTGAATGTATCAAAAGATACTGAACGAAGATGTGATATATGGAAACATTGCATGCACAATGGATTCATAGGAGGCTGTGAAATCGGAAGTTCTTATGACAAATGAAGAAATAAAAGCTTTTTTAATTTCGTGGCAGGATGAGGAATATAGGAATTTTAATTCCCGTTTAATACCCAATGTAAACAAAGAAACGATAATAGGGGTTAGAGTTCCCGTAATAAGGAAGTTTGCAAAACAGCTTGTAAGGGAAAACAATTACGCCTCATTTTTAAAAGACCTTCCACATAGCCTGTTTGAAGAAAACTGCTTACATTCCCTTATTGTATCAGAGTTGAAGGATCCCACTCAGGTTATAAAGTGCCTTAACGATTTTCTTCCGTATGTTGACAACTGGGCAGTATGCGATATCATTTCGCCCCGTGTGTTTATCAAGAACAAAACAGAGCTTCTTGAACAAATACACATATGGTTAAAAAGCAAGCATACCTATGCTCTACGCTATGCCATAGGAGCACTCATGCAGTACTTTTTGGATGATGCTTTTAAGGATGAATACCTTGATCTTGTTGTAAACGTAAAATCGGACGAATACTATGTGAATATGATGAGAGCATGGTATTTTGCAACTGCCGTTGCAAAGCAATACAATAGTACGATACGTGTTTTTGAAAGCGGCGTAATTGATAAATGGACTCATAATAAGGCAATTCAAAAAAGCTCGGAAAGCTTTAGGGTCTCATCTGATCACAAAGCATATTTGAAGAGTTTAAAACGTAAGTAGAGCCTATAGCTGTTTTTTTGCAAAGCAAATGAGTTTTTCTTTTGTGTTGTTATCGGGGTTTTTTAACACGTTATCAAGGGCTTGATTCAGCATTTCTTTTATCTTCTCTCCGCTGTAGCCGATAGTGGACAGATTATTGCCGTTTATTGCAAGTTCCTTAATGCTTAAGGGGTATTCTGTTAGTTTGCCGTACTCTTGTTTTAATGAATAATAGGGGGAGCCTATTGTAAGAAGAACGTCAAAAAATGCGTTTAGATATTGTTTTTGAACAAACGAGGCAAAACAGCGTTTTTCATAATCGCTCTCTGGAATTTTATTTAGAAACAGATTGTATGAATCAGAAAGATGCAGCACATCACGCCTCAGGGCATTTGATGTTTTTAAATCCAACATTGTGGTATTAATTTCATCGTGAGCAGTGTTTGTAAGGATAAAGAACGAAGCAAGCGAGCAAGAGATATCAAAACAGCTGCCGTGCATCGTGATAATTTTGTTTTGAACACAAGAAAATATTTCTTCCCACAGTCCGGATGAGGACAGGGACTGAAAGGCATTGTTTCTGTATTTTGAGGTTACTGCTTTAGCAAATTCCGTGAATATTCTTTCTTTTGAAACATGCCTGATAAGGGATGCGTTAGTTTTTATTGCGTTCATTGTGTCTTGTTCTATTGAAAAACCTAATTTCGCCTCAAAGCGTATTGCCCTCAGCATTCTCAGCGCATCCTCTGAAAACCTCAATTCCGCCTTGCCGACGGTTTTTATTCTCTTTAGCTCTATGTCTTTTATTCCGTTAAACAGGTCAATTATTTCGTTTGATTCCACGTCTTTTGCAAGTGCATTTATTGTAAAATCCCGTCTTGAGAGGTCCTCTTTTAGATTTGAAGAATATTTGATATTATCCGGGTGGCGACCGTCTGAATACTTTCCGTCTATTCTGTATGTGGTAACCTCATAAAAATCTCCCATAAAAGGGATTGTCAGAGTTCCGTGCTTTATTCCTGTTTTTATGGAATGAGGGAACATTTTCAGCATTTCATTGGGGGTTGCATTTGTACAGAAGTCTATATCATCCGGAGTTTTGCCCAAAATAATATCGCGCACGGCCCCTCCGACGGCATAGAATTCATAGCCGTTATTCTTGAATATAAAAGACAGTTTTTTTACTTTGTCGCTAAAGTCAATCATCCTTGCAATTCTATCAAAAATAACTGCTTTTTACACGAGTAACAATGTTGAAACAGTAAGAGCGGCAAGCATAAATAACAAGATATACATTTTTTTAAAAAATGTTGAAATCTCATAATCCAAGTATTAGTATTTAATCAGTGTTATTTATTAATTGATATACAATTAATTGATGTCAAAAACCGACGGAGTGCAAAATGAAAAAAAATATTTTCATGCTAATTATCGCGGTTCTTTTTGTTTTTATTGCATGTGAACCGACAAGTGTTGATAAACTCCCTCATTCGATAATTTATAATCTGAATGGCGGAACCTGGACAGAAGAAGCACCAAGTACAAAAGCATCTTATAACAACAGAGTAATGTTGCCCGAATGTGACAAGATAGGGTACACGCTTACGGGATGGAAAAGCGATCAGGTTAAAATAGACGGCTCTACGGAAACGGGCTTCTCGTTTGTTATGCCGCTACACGATGTAACCCTCACGCCAATATGGACTGCAAATATGAACTCTGTTATATACAACCTTTCAAACGGAAGTTGGCCGTCATCTTACACACCGATATACAGAGCACATACAAATGACACAATTATCATATCTTGTGATCCTGAACTGGTAGGAAGTGAATTTATTAAATGGCAATCGTATGATGCGGAAATTTCGCTTACAAAGGACGGATGGTCTTTTGTAATGCCTCCGGAAAGAGCTTCCTTAACTGCTGTTTTCAGCGAAAAAGTGTTTAAGATTTCATACATACTGGGTGACGGTGCGGTTTGGGACGGAAGTTACTATGTTGACTATGCCGTATACGGTCAGAATGTGCAGATTGCTTCCTTGCCAATAAGAAAGGGATACACTTTTACAGGCTGGGTGAGTGATGATGCAGAGCTTATTCACGGTACATCCTGGTCATTTACAATGCCGGGACAGGATGTGTCAATCAAAGCGGAATGGAGCATAAACAGCAACAGCATTAAATACAATGGAACAGAAGGCTCCGATTTTGATCAAAGCGGTTATCCTGCAAGTGCATTTACAGGAGACGTAATTGTACTTCCGAATTTAACCAAAACAGACAGAAATTTTGCAGGTTGGAGAATAACCGGTGCAGAAGTTTTTATTGCGGAAGACGAAAGAATATCATTTAAAATGATAGGTGAAGATGTAACCGCCACTGCTCTTTGGAAAGGAGACGAATATTCAATTACATATACAGGAACGGAAGGCACCGAAGGGAGTGATAAATTACCAAGGGATGGTTATGCAGGGGATTTAATATTACTTCCCAAGTTGGAATATGATGATCATATTTTTATTCGTTGGGAAGGTAATATTCCATCAGGTATTACCCCCGGGGTACAGGATGGAACTTATACGTTTGAAATGCCTGTATTTAATGTAGAACTGGCGGCATATTGGGAAGTAATAATAAATTATCAAGGTATCGAAAATGCCGCCGCAGACGGATTTTTGCCATTAAGTGCACAAGTGGGTTCTGATGTTGTATTGCCGTCACTTTCTAAAACCGGGTTCAAGTTTATCGGGTGGTTTAACGGAGAGGAAGAACTTGAAAGAACAGAGACCGGGTGGACTTTTAAACAAACGGATGACAACCCATGTACTGTTACCGCAAAGTGGAAAACAGTTTACGATGTAGTTTATATTTGCTATGGAAACAAAATAACAACAGATAAAGTTGTTGAAGGAGAACACTATTTTGTAAGGGGTAATTTAAAACCGGCATTGGAGAACTTTGCAGGATGGATAGACAATAATACTCCGTGGCATGACGACGAAAAAGACTTGTATTTGAAGAATCAGGAGATAATCGTAAACAGCAATATCTCGTTTGATGCGATATATGCCACGCCGATTGTAGGAAGAATATTCTATGACGACGGAAGAGATGCCGACAATAAAAACAAGTACATGTTTTTTAAATCCGATTTAACCAAAATAGAATACACCTATAAGTGGGATGACAAATATAATTGTTACAAGAAATTAGAGGAAGCATCTTATTATTGGACAAGCGATAAAGACAGAAAAAAGGACAGATTTTATGTTTATGATACAAGAAGACATGATGTTAATTATAATCGCAGTGCCAATTACCTTTATTGGATATATGATCGCTTCTCTGAGCCTGCAATGAAGGATGATTTTAGCACAAAAACAGGTTTTGACAGTAACAATAACATAAGAATGGGAGACGGAAAGTACAACACCGAGTTATTGTTTGGCATAATAGAAAAGGATAAACCGATATTTTATACGGATTACATTGTGGGAAACAGCAAATACGCTACCGAAATTCACGATTCTTTAAACGAATCCGTTTGGGTTTATGTTAATTATATGAATAAGGAATTTGATTTATCCTCCGATTGGTACGTCGGCAGTTACGGAGAGTACAAAATGCTTTATGATGTTCTGTATAATTGCAAGCCTGATCAAATTCAATATATGTTTATGGACCGAGACTCACACAGCAACGTAAGAAAGGTGTTAACAAGTTCGGAAGCCGGTAAGGATGATTATGGGCATGTATTATTTTCAATGTGGGATGCCTACAGTAAAAGTTGGGTACAAGCAGGTAAGAATACGGATGGTCAAGTAATACCGCTTAGGGCGTTTTAAAGGATTGGGATATGAAAAAGATTTCATTGTTACTTTTAAAATTACTAATATTATTTGTTGTTTTTTCCTGTACTGTTGAACCTCCCAAGGAACCCGGGAACATATACAACATCACATATGAAAAAGACGGAGGATCCTTTGTGTCATCACCGTTCACAAAGGCACGAAAAGGTGTATATGTGCCAATTCCCGAAATAAGAAAAACAGGATATACACTACAAAGATGGACAGGTGCGGAGCAATCGTCGGATTCCTCCTGGGGCTTTACAATGAAGAGTCAGGATGCATCTCTTAAGGCAGTATGGGAAGCAGATATGTATACTGTCTCATATGATTTAAACGGCGGAGAATGGGTAACTGATCCGCCTTCCGGCAGTGCACAAACGGATTCTGATGTGTACATTGATGAAAAGCCTCAGTTGGACGGATTCTTTTTTGTAAAGTGGACAAGCGACGATGTAAAGCTTGACTTAACAAAGTACGGATATCACTTTAAAATGCCAAGCCGTAACGTTTCTTTAAAAGCCGAGTATTCTGCACAAAGGTATGAAATTACTTATAACCTTAACGGCGGAGATTTTGATGAGCAATGGTATCCCGAGAGTGCGTATAAGGATGAAGAGGTGTTTATATTAGCCTCTCCTATTAGGCTTGGCTATTCTTTTGACGGTTGGGAGTCTTCAGATGTTACAATAACAACGGATGATGATATTCCGTATTTTATCATGCCAAACAACAATGTCAGTCTTAATGCTAAATGGAAAGCGGATATAATTGAATTAGAGTGGTTTGGAACAGGTGATACAAGTGTCCCTCACATGGGCACAACCGATGAGGTAATTACCCTTCCTACGGGACTGGTTAGAGAAAATTATGATTTTAAAGAGTGGAGAATAACTCCGGATACACTGTCTGAAGATAAAACAAAGTTTACCGTTCTGCCAAAGGACAGAAACAACAAGTATATGGTTATCGATGCCGTATGGATCGGTAAAAAGTTCAATATTACATATGAAATCGGAGAAGGGGCTGTTTGGTCAGAGCCACCTAAAACCGAGGGTAATCTTTTTAGTGAATTGATAATTCCGGAATTAACAAAGGAAGGGTTTTTTGTAACCGGTTGGAACAGCAGCGATCCAAACGATGAAATAAAAAAGATGCCGCGAGATGATGTAAATATTTATCGTTTGTTCAGAATGAGCGGTGAGGATATAACACTCACTCCCGTTTATGAGGTTAGGATAAACTACAACTTCGTAAATGATAATGTTAAAATATTAGAGGGTTATGATACT
>JAQYLW010000065.1 GCA_028719825.1 Spirochaetales bacterium
GGTTAAGCTTCCCGTGATATTAACAAGGACATAGCTCCTGTCGGTTGGAAGCGGACGCGGTTCAATTTTTCGACTTTTCATCTCGGTAAAGTTGCCGAACCACGAGGCTATGGCATCACTATCAAGATCCGCTTTGAATCTAGCATTCTTCAAATTGATTTTAACTTCGTAACCGTTTCCGTTGTTCAACGGCATGTATTTTATTCCCGTAATCGGGGAGGTTTGTGAGCCAAAATAACCCGATGCCGTTTCAAGACTTGCGCTTACCGTATCCTCTACATGATAATACAGCGTAACAGGAATATCCTTATCTTCATATTGTGTATTCCATTTAATGGCGTTATTTGGAATAACAACGTTAACCGGAGTAGGATCTGTTGTCTTGTCAGCTTGCAACGCACCTTTTATAAGAATATCAACATAGTTTTTGTTCTCACCGCCGCCTACAATCGTAAACGAGGAATTAATAAGAGTGCTAAACGATACAAACCATTTTGTTTTGAGTTCTTCCGGTGTGGGCGTACTTCTGAACACTGCGTTTTCAAGTTCTATGTGTAGCTTTTCTCCGTTTCCCAAATTGAGCGGAACATATTTAATTCCACGAATAGGAGAGTCCTGTGTACCATACCATGAGTCGGTTTCGGAGCCCACGTGTGCCCCTACCGTTCCTGTTATATTAAAGGTAAGCGTAACCCTTATGCTATCATTAAATGAGGCATTTTGAATTTGAGAAGGCTTAATAAGAATATCGTATGTTTTTGGAATGTAATTGCCGTTTCCATCCTTTTGAGGGTTGTAGATAAGCGAACCTGTTATATGCAGGGTGAGTTCGGATGTACCCTTACCATATTTGATAGTATAGACTCTGTCGTTTGAAATATTATCATCAAATCCCGCGAACCATTCGGCAACATCTGCATCCGTTATGCTATCGGTAAACTTACCGCCGTTAAGATATATCTTTACATCCTGTCCGTCGCCACCCTTTGCATCTGCAAGATTTACAAATTGAATTCCGGCTATCGGAGATGTGGATGAACCAAAATATCCGTCATCCGCAGAAACATAGGCAGTAACGTCATTTGTTTTACAATAATATACAGATGTTGTTAAGGGCTCTGTAAGGAAGCCTTCAATGACGGTGTTAGGAACAACAACCTCCGAAGGTATACCTTTGATGGAGTCGGTTAACAAATTACCCTTTACTCTGATAATGAGTGCATTTCTTGAATCCGTTATCCTTTCTATTATTAAGCTTGCATTGTGGAAGCCCTCGGCAAGGGATGACGGAGCAATCAAGGATTTAAACCACTCGGTAACATCATCTCCGGTGTTTACCGTGTTTGCCAAAATTCCATTTGCAAAGTTGAGCCTTAACAACACTCCGTTGCCTTCACCGAATTCAATTTGTTTCTTTTCGGCTATTGGGTATGCGGCAGATCCCTGATATTCGCTACCACTGTCAACAGACACGGAAACCTGCTTTGTTGCCCTGTAATGGAGTTCTACTTTTACACTGTCTGTAAGGAATCCATCTATTGCATAAGGAGATATATTTATATAGGACATTAAGCTGTCGGTGGTGCCTATAAACTGAGGTGTGTAAATCTTCATTGCACCCTTAATATTTATGGTTATGAAATTTGCCCCTGAGCCTCCGTTTATAATCTCGTACAAACAAGCACTCCTTGAATCAAGTACGCTGTCTGTCCAGTTCTTAAACCATTTTGCAACTTCCACAGACGGACCCTTGCCTAACAGCGCAGCATCAGTTTTAAAATATACATTTTCGTTAAGCTGAATAGTTACGTTCAAACCACTATCCTTAATATTTGAGTAGGAAAGGTTAACATAGCTTACGCCATCTATAGGATTGGACACAGAACCATAATAGTCACTTCCCTCGGCTCCTACAAAATCAGCTTTTACAGTTTTTTCGTTCATGAAGTACATATTTACGCTTATGGCGCTTGGCAGCTCTCCGTATATATCGCTTTTTGCTATATCTATGGAATATGGATAGGGAACGTCCGAAACGCTTGCTATGTATGCACCCTTAATAAGGACCTCAACAAAGTTGCGACGTTTTACAACCTTGTCACCTTCAAACACCGTTCCGCCCTCGGTTACGGTATAGCTTACGGATTTTGCATACTCCTCACCCTCAGGGATTGGAGCAAGTATTCTTGTGAGTGAAGAGAACCAGTGTTTAACATCGCTTCCGACAGTAACAGAATCGTTAAATACCGCACCGTTTGTAAGCTGAATGCGGATTTTCTCTCCATCGCCGTTATTGAGGCGAATACCGTAGGTTCCCTTTATTGGTTTCTCTTGTGTACCAAGATAATTGACGCTGTCAAGAGCTGCTGAAACCTCAGCTGTGGTTTTATAGTAAAGCGGAGTTTGTATATCCTCTTTCAAATAACCCTCTATTGCGTTTTTATCAATCTCCAGCATGACACTTCGGCTTTCTGTGGTTGTAGGAACGGTGAGAATACCTTTTGCCCTTATAACTATAAAGTCCTCGCCGGCGCCGCCGCCTGCTATGGTAAATACCGCATGAGTAAGCGTTGTCCAGTTTTTAAACCATGTCTGTATATTTGAATCGGAACTGAGATTCTTTACGAATTTTGCGTTTGAAAGCTGTATCCTTATAAACTTACCCTCTTCGCCTGACGGATCAAGAACCCTT
>JAQYLW010000066.1 GCA_028719825.1 Spirochaetales bacterium
TCAAAAGAAGCGTAATAGATTGGGTGAGAGCTGTCAAATGAAGTTTTGTCTATATAAACCGATATTTCCGCAATGTCCCCGTAGTGCATTTCCGAAGAGAACAGAATGTCCATACTGCAAACATCCATACCCTTAGAAAAATCTTCGCCGGGAAGATTATCAATCATAACAGCAGAATACCTTAGGTTGTTTACATGCCCGTTTATATCGCAATCACTTTGCAATATTTCGTATTTCTTCATACTAATCCTATGAAGGTTTGCGGCATTGAATTTTTTGAAACGAGGATAAAAATCATCCGGAGCAACTTCAAGAGGATCTGCATCAGTATTTCGATCAGTAACTACACTTGGATTTATTATGTGATGTTTGTTTCCGTCTGCACTCACTACGGCAAAATAACTGTCGCTTTTAAATATCAGGTCGTCTTTATCGTCGGTGCATTTTACTCTTCTCTTTACAATTATACCCTCAGGATAATAGCCCGTTGTAACCAGCTTTAAAGGCGTCATCCAATAAGGTTTTTTGTAAATATCTATATGAGTTGAAAGAAATACCCATGACATATTTTCTTTCAGAAGATGAGGAATGCCTGTTTTCATATTCATTTCCCTTCGTCCAGCCACTTCTTGAATGTAATTAAAGCAGAACTTGGACGAAAGGTAATATCCATTGTCACAATATGGTGATATAAGTGATGTGTTATAAGTATACATATTTTATATCTTCACTTCCTTAGTCAAATCATTTTACGACAATATTCACAATTTTGCCGGGGATAGCAATTTCCTTTACAACCGTATGTCCGTCAATGTATTTTTTTACATTCTCTTGTTCTTTGGCGATTTTAAGCATTTCATCAGGAGTAGAAGAAGGAGCTATTTCAATGCTTCCACGTAGCTTACCATTCACCTGAACCCCAACGGTTATAGTATCATCCTTACAAAGCTCTTCGTTATACAATGGCCAATCCTGCTTTGTAACAGAGGGTTTTTCCCCTATTAAAGCCCATATCTCCTCTGCTATATGCGGAGCATACGGGGAAAGAAGCAACGCGAGGATTTTAACACATTCATACGGAACTAAAGTACGTTTTGCAAGTTCATTTACATATACCATAAGCGCAGAAATTGCCGTATTGAAGTTTAACGTGTCTGTATCCGACGTAACCTTTTTTATTGTTTTGTGCATTAGACGTTCAAGCGTAGAATCCATAGCCTCATCCTTGCTGTAATTCTGTGCAACCTTCCAAATTCTCTCCACAAAACGCCATATACCGATTATACCGTCTGTCTGCCATGGTTTTGACATCTCAAGCGGTCCCATAAACATCTCATATAAGCGCATGGAATCAGCACCGTATTCCGATATGATATCATCCGGGTTGATTACGTTTTTAAGGCTTTTTGACATTTTCGCTATAACTTTTTCCAGCTTATCTCCGGTCTCTTTGTTGTAATATTCGCCGTTTTTCTCTTCAACCATATCTGTAGGAATCAAGCTGCCTTTGGGATTTTTATAGGCAAATGCGGTGATAAGCCCCTGATTCACCAGTCTGATAAAAGGCTCGGGTGTGCTTACAACTCCAATGTCATACAACACCTTGTGCCAGAAACGGGCATATAAAAGATGCAGCACGGCATGCTCGGCACCGCCGATATACAAATCAACAGGCATCCAATATTGCTCTTTTTCCTTTGAAATCAAGAAGTCGTTGTTGTTAGGGTCAATATAGCGCAGATAATACCAGCACGATCCTGCCCACTGCGGCATGGTGTTTGTTTCACGTTTAGCCTTTGAGCCGCATACGGGACAAACGGTTTCTACCCATTCATCCTCATGGGCAAGCGGACTTTCGCCCTCGTTTGTGGGTTGATAGGATTTTACCGAAGGCAAAACAAGTGGCAAATCCTCTTCTTTTAAAGGGACAACTCCACACTTAGGACAATGTACAAGAGGAATAGGCTCACCCCAGAATCTCTGTCGTGAGAATATCCAATCGCGAAGTTTGTAATTTATTGTTTTATGTCCTATGCCCTTTTGTTCAATATACTCTATCATGCGATCTATGGCCTCTTGTTTTCCAAGGCCGTTTAAAAAGTCGGAGTTAACGTGAACACCGTCCCCCTCATACACTGTTTCTTGAACATCTACGGGACTTTTTAAAACTTCAATTATGGGCAGCGAAAACTTTTTTGCAAACTCGTGATCCCTCTTATCATGTGCGGGAACTGCCATAATAGCTCCGGTTCCATAGGTTGAAAGGACATAATCGCTTATCCAAATTGGAATTTTTCTACCGTTAACCGGATTTATTGCATAAGAACCTATAAATACGCCTGTTTTTTCCTTTTGTAAATCGGTTCTGTCCAAATCGCTTTTTTTGCTTGCCTCTTTTTGATACTGAATTACCTCGTCCCTTTTATCCGGGGTTGTAAGCTTATTAACAAGGGGATGCTCCGGAGATAAAACCATATAGGTTGCACCAAAAAGCGTATCTGCCCTTGTTGTAAATACTTCTATGTTATCGCCGCTTTCCGCTTTGAAATTAACACTTGCACCAATGGATTTTCCAATCCAGTTGCGTTGCATGCTTTTAACGCTTTCAGGCCAGTCAAGCAAATCCAAATCTTTCAACAAACGCTCTGCGTATTCTGTTATTTTCAGCACCCACTGCCTTATCGGACGGCGCACTACCTCGCTTGAACACCTTTCACATCTGCCATTGATAACCTCTTCGTTGGCAAGTCCGGTTTTACAGTGGTTACACCAGTTTATGGGCATCTGACTTTCATAAGCCAATCCCTTTTCAAAGAGCTTTAAAAATATCCACTGCGTCCATTTGTAATAGGAGCTGTCACTTGTTCTTACGCACCTGTCCCAATCGTAAGAAAATCCGAGTGCCTTAATCTGACGCGTAAAGTTTTGAATGTTCTTATCGGTTGTTATCTGAGGATGCGTACCTGTTTGTAAAGCATAGTTTTCTGCAGGAAGCCCAAAAGAATCAAAACCCATGGGATGAAGAACGTTATAGCCGTTCATCCTTTTAAAGCGGGAATAAATATCCGTTGCCGTATAGCCCTCGGGATGGCCTACATGAAGCCCTGCCCCTGACGGATATGGGAACATATCAAGAACGTACAGCCTTTTTTCCTTGGGGTATTTTTCATCCTCGGTAACTTTATATGTGTTGTTATCCTGCCAATATTTTTGCCATTTTGCTTCTACTTCTTTAAAGGGATATTTGTCGCTTTTCATAATAAAATAATTATATTTTATACTACCAAACGGTGCAACACATTGTTTGATTCACAAAGCGTATTATTTTAAAACAAGAGAGTAAGTTAAGCCTTCAACTTCTTGGATTTTATACTGTTTTTGCCCTTTTACGGTTGAGTTTGACAGAAGCACAAACGTATTGGTATTCCCTCTTAAAACAAGGTTTTCAGCATTTGAGTACATTCTGTCTGTACTCTGATTGAACACAAACGGTCCTTTTGTAGAAAGACTGCTTCCGTTATCCCACATTGTGGCAAGAGTTGAGGGAGGATTTGAGGGAGGAACACGATAGCTGTTGTACATAACTGATGGGATTCTTAAGGAATACTTTTGATACGGCGTTGTAAACCAATAGGAACCATCTTCGTTCACTATCGTATTGGAAACACCCTTTGGTGCATTGCCGTCTGAGAGCAAAACGGAGCATCCCCATCCTTTCATTATATCCGCCCAAGAAATATTGGTACCATTTGCCTTGTTAATTGAATTAACAAGCATTTCTCGAGATGAATTGTCTAAGCTGCTTTGATCATAAACCTTACTATCATCAGATGGAATATGAACAGTTATCTCTGTGCTATTCATATATTCTTTTATAAAGTCAGTGCCGAAATTTCTTACAAGATATGTACCAAGCGAATACACAAGACCGTATGGATAAACTTGTCTGAATGTATCAGTTCCAAAAGCAGAGGAGTCTTTCCACCTGGTAAAATCATATCTTGATCCGCGTATATATTCGGCAATACGCCCGTTCAGCAAATCGCTTATCTTGCTTCCTGCTCCTCCTGTTATTATATTGTTATTGCCGGGTCCCTGAACACCAAGGAAATCGGCAACCGCATCCTCTGCAAGAGCTGAAAACATCTCATTGACCCATGTTGCAGATTCATCTTCATTCTTAATGGTGCGATTGTAATAGTGAATAGCGTGCTGAAACTCATGTGCCATTGTAGTTAGTGACATTTTTTGATGATTAAATGTTATATACGCATTCATATTAAGGAGTATGGATTCTGCTGATCTTGAGTAATAAGAAGATTTGAGGTTATGCACGCTCCAATAGTATCCTACAACACCCGAATTAACGTTGGTCTCGTTGCCGATCTGGGAAAAAACAATTACTATTTCGTCCTTGTCATCTATACAATTTTCATAGTCGTGGGGTCCCCATTCCTCGGAAAAAATTGACGTGACATAGTCATATATGTCGTTATATTTCCCCTCTTTCAAAAAAGCATCCGCCTGGCTATCTATAAATTCCTGATTTATCTTTGCTCCGTTTATTCCCCACATTGCATCTTCTACGAAAATATAAAGCGTTTTAAGACCATAATCTGTGTTCGCAGTCACTTTTTTACGAAGAGTTGCCGTGTAATATTTTTTTCTTTCATACTCGTAAAAATCTTTTTGTTCACCCTCATTTAACACTGCATAACTGCTGTAAGAGGGAGCTTTTGTTGTTGACCGCGCTACAGCATCATTCTTTTTTATAAGGTTGGTTTGTTCATAAATAAAAGCGTCTGTGAAATTCACACTTTCATCACCATCAGATACAAAAGTACTTCTTGAGCTCAACACTGTTGTATCAGGAGGGATATCATATCCGCTAATAGCAGGCGCTTGTATTTCTTTTCCCGTTGTGTTGCTGATAACAAGATATAATTCCTTATCGCTTTCGGGGATATCTACACTGAGCACACCGTCTTTTAGATCTGTTTTGCCCACTAAATATTCACCGGTGGTCACAAACATAACCTCGCCGTCTTGAACACTTGGCAAAAATTCATCAGTCGTGCCATTGCCGTTTGACGAAGAAGGAGGAAGAGTGTCGTTTGAATTTGAATTACTGTTTGAAGCGCTGTTATTGTTCTCTGTTTTAGGTTGATCAAACAAAAAAGAACAGGAGAGAAACATAAAGCCCAATAACAACAAAACTAAAAACTTGTTCTTCATGCTTCCCTCCTTTGTGACAATAGATTATTGTTTAGGAATAAAGAATAGAAATTTTTTACATTTATAATTTAATCTATATTTCCTCAACAATCAATTTTTCTTTTACTTTTTTTTGTATTTTGCACCCCCATTTTCTATCATGAAGGTTATTTTATCCCCCTCTGTTATTTCATCGCTTACAATATATGCGGCAATCGGGTTTTCAACTATTGTCTGTATCGCCCTTTTTATCTGCCTTGCGCCATATTCAGTATTCAATCCCGACTTCATAACAGCGTCTATCACGCTTTGATCAAACTCAACATCTATGTTCTTTTCAAGAAGTCGCTGTTTGAGTTTGTTCAGCTGCAAACTCACAATGTTTTTAAGCTGTTCTTCACGAAGGCGGTTGAAAACAATTATTGAATCAATACGGTTTATAAGTTCGGGTTTAAGCGTTGCGGCAACGAGCTTCAACACTTCTTTCTTTGCCTCACTCTCATTCTCCGCATCCAGAATTTCCCTGCTTCCTATATTGCTGGTCATGATGATAATAGTGTTTGTAAAATCCACGGTTCTTCCCTGTCCGTCGGTAAGGCGACCCTCGTCAAACATCTGCAAGAATATATTAAACACATCACTATGTGCCTTTTCTATTTCATCAAACAGTATTACGGAATACGGACGGCGGCGAACAACCTCGGTAAGCTGTCCTCCTTCCTCGTATCCCACATATCCAGGAGGTGCACCTATCAAACGAGAAACAGAATGCTTTTCCATATACTCGCTCATATCGATGACGGTAAGAGCCTTTTTTGTATTGAACAAAAACTCCGACAGGGTTTCGGCAAGATAGGTTTTTCCTACTCCTGTTGGCCCCAAAAACAAGAATGTTCCCATGGGTCTGTTTCCGTCTCCCACTCCTGCCTTATTTCGTCTTATGGCGTTTGCAACGCTTTTGATTGCCTCATCCTGACCTATTACGGTTTTCTTGAGTATGTCCTCAAGATGTGAGTATTTCTCTTTTTCGGAAGAAAGCATCTTTGAAACGGGAATACCTGTCCATGATGATACTACTGCTGCAATATCATCCTCCCTGACCTCTTCCCTTAATAATGCGCTGCCGCCCTCTTTTTTCATCTGCTCGCTAAGGCGCTTGAGTTCTTCCTCTGCCTGAGGAATATGGGAGTACTTTATTTCTGCCGCACGTGACAGCTTTCCCTCACGCATTGCTATACTCTCTTGTGTCTTTAACTCATCAAGCTGCTTTTTCGCATTTTGAATGGATGATATTATCTTTTTTTCACTATTCCATTTGGATTTGAGCTCGTCGCGTTTCTTTTCGTTTTCGGCAATTTCTTCCTCAAGCCTTTTTAGTTTTTCCAAAGACTTTTCATCCTTTTCTTTTGATAGTGCCTGTTTTTCTATTGAAAGCAATAAAAGCTTTCGTTCTGCACTGTCCAATACGCTTGGCTGACTTTCAAGCTCTATCTTCAGCTTGCTTGCCGCCTCGTCTATCAGGTCTATTGCCTTATCCGGCAAATAACGGTTTGTTATATACCTTTCCGAAAGGGTTACGGCGCTTATTATAGCCTCATCCGTAATTCTCACTCCGTGATGAACCTCGTATTTCTCTTTAAGACCCCTAAGGATGGCAATGCTATCCTCAACACTCGGCTCCCCCGTATATACAGGCTGGAATCTTCTTTCTAATGCCTTGTCCTTTTCTATGTACTTTCTGTACTCATCAAGCGTTGTTGCCCCTATAGCGTGAAGAGTTCCTCTGGAAAGCGCAGGCTTTAATAAATCGCTTGCTCCCTGTCCTCCGCTTGCGGCGGCTCCTGCCCCAACTATGGTGTGCAGCTCATCTATGAACAGAATTATTTTGCCGTTTGATTCGGTTATTGCGTTGATAACGCCTTTAAGCCTTTCTTCAAACTCTCCCTGATACTTTGCACCGGCTACAAGAGAGCCCATATCAAGTGCCATAATCTCCTTGTCGCGTAACGACTCGCTTACATCACCTGATGCTATACGCTGTGAAAGTCCCTCTACCACGGCAGTTTTACCGACTCCCGGTTCTCCTATTAATACAGGGTTGTTTTTTGTACGCCTTGACAGAACTTCTATAACACGGCGGATCTCGTCGTTTCTGCCTATTACGGGATCAAGCTTACCCGATCTTGCCTCCTCGGTAAGATTTCTGCAAAACCTCTCCAACGGAGATTGTTCTTTTTGTTCACTGTTGTAATAATTACTCATTTTTCACCTCCAAAATTCTCTTATACATACTTATATGCAAAAAATGTGCCAATTTATTCCACACAGGACAAATATAGCGAATAAAGAGATGAAAGAATTGTATGCTAATTTAAAAACGGAAACAGAGATGTTATAAATGCGGTTTCGGTTCTTAGAATACGAGACGAGATTTTTTTAGGAACAAAGCCGCGCTTGGTGAACAAGTCCCTTTCCTCATCAATCCAACCTCTCTCCGATCCTATGGCAACAACGGATGGCATTTTTATGCTTTCATTCTGTAAAAGCGATACATCCTTTTTATAAAACTCCGTTTTGTTGTCCAAAATGATTTTTGATGGAGTGGTATGATATTTATCTAAAATGTCTGCCTCTGCCTTTTGTATGGCGCTTGTTAAATCCTTGATTACTTCAAACTCCAAAAGAGAGGTATTGCCGCTTTGCTCTGCTCCATCTATTGCGGTTTGTCGCCATTCTGTTTTTACATAATCCGAAAGAAGATAGGATTTTTCGGCAAGCTGCGGGAGGGTGAGTATTATTTTATAAACTCCACATTCTGCAGCTGCACGCACTATTCGCTTTAAGCAAATCGGGCGAACGGCACCAAGAATTACAATGAGTTTTATTACCTCATTATCCGTACATTCGCTTTGGGAATACTCAAATTCAAGGGCTGAGGAATCAAGAGAAACAATTTTCCCCATACCCTTACCTTTATTTATAACACCGCATTTAAACTCATCCCCGATCCGCTTGCCCAAAACAGAAACAATGTGCGAATAACGCCTGTCTTTACAATCTATACGATTAACATCTTTTAAACTGTCAAAAAGAACGATATTCATTGTATTCGTGCAAATCTTTCAAGCAATTCTTTGAATTTCGGGGCATCAAACATTTTTATTGCTTTCCATGACCAGTTGTGATTGCCTACGGTTCCCGGTTTGTTCAACCTGTATTCCGAGGGCAAAAACATCAAATCCTGCAATGTAAACAAAACCACGGGAGCTCTGCTTGCAACAAGACTTCTCATCATATACCATGGCGCACTTTCGTCACCGGCATAAAAGTACCTGCGAACATTATCCCTTTCGTATTCCGATACATCGTTTTGCCACCACCCTATAAGAGTGTTGTTGTCATGAGTGCCAAGATAACCCACAACATCACTATCCCACATATGCGGCAGATGCGGATCCCTGTTATGGTGGTTGAATGCAAATTCCATAACTCTTGTTGAGGGCATTCCAAGGTGTTTTCTTAAAGCGTCAACCTCTTCTGTTATTACCCCCAAATCCTCCGCTATAAACGGATTATCCTCCGGAGTAAAACCAAAGGTTTTGTATATCGCATCAAACAGATTATATCCACCGCTCTTTTCCCATTTGCCGTTAATTGCATTCTGCTCGTTTGCACCTACGGTCCACGATGATTCAAAACCTCTAAAATGGTCAAGGCGAAGATAGTCAAACAATGTAAGATTTGCCTTAATGCGCTCTATCCAAAATCTGTATCCTTCCTTTTGATGCTCGCTCCACTTGTACTGTGGATTTCCCCACAGTTGACCCGTGCTTGAAAAAGCATCAGGCGGAACTCCTACGCTTTTTGTTTTTCTTAAGTCTTTATCAAAATAGAATAAATTTGTATTTGCCCATACTTCTGCACTATGCTCACCGGAGCAATAGGGTAAATCACCTATTATCTTTATTCCTTTTTTATTTGCATAGGACTTAACCCTCTGCCACTGTTTTCTAAAAATAAACTGTGTAAGGCAACACTCCTCAATTTCTGCATTATATTTATTTTTAAACGTGGCGATAGCGTTCTTATCGTGTTTTTTCAGCCCGTCAGGCCAGTTGTAATTCCACGCCAATGAGCCTACAACAGAGGAAGAGACAGAAAATACGGCATAGTCCTCAAGCCAATAAGCGGCATTGTTTTTAAACTGTTCGTATTCATTTAACAACTTTTTGTTTTTCTTAATGCTTTTTCGAATATTGCTTACGGCTTTTTTTAAAACGGGAAGTTTTTTGGCTTTAATCTCATCCCAGTCTATAAACTGTATATCTCCCTCAAAATTCGGAAGTTCACTTTTGTCTAAATACCCCTCATCACAGAGTGATTCAAGATCAATAAACAATTCATTGCCGGCAAACGCCGAAACCGAACTGTAAGGCGAATTGCCGCTTCCTATGGGGCATAAGGGCAACACTTGCCAAAACGAAAACCCGGATGCTGAAATAATGTCTATAAATGACAAAGCGTCCTTGCCAAAAGACGCCACTCCGTTATTAGACGGAAGCGATGATACATGTGCAAGAACGCCTGCGTTTCTGAGTTTACTGTACTCCATTATGCTCCCAATACAAGGAGTGAGAAAATAAGTGTGAACAGAGCAACTGTTTCTACAATACCGATAACGATAAAGTAGTTAGCCGTTCCCTTACCTGTTTCTGCAAGAGAATCACATGCTGCTGCCGCTACTTTGCCCTGGAATGCTGCTGACAAGCCAATAACAAGGCCGGATACAATGCCCGTAAGAAGAGCAAATGCAGGATTTGCCTGAGCTGCTGCCGAACCTTTAATAAAGTTGGAAAGCAAAAATCCGTAAATAATCTGCGTAAGCGGTGCACCCGCAAATGCCGAAAGAATAAACGGAGCTGCTTTGTTTTCAGAAAAACATTTCTTCCATCCGCCTACTGCTGCCTGAGAAGCAAGACCTGCACCTACTGCAGATCCGATTCCGGAAAAAGCCACTGCCACAATCATTCCAATGTAATACATTGCCATATAATCTCCTTTTATAAAAGTTTGCCTGCCTTTTTCAGGCGCCCTTTTACCGCTTTTCGCGTTTTGTTTTTTTTATCTAAACGGGTGGTATTCTATACCTGCCCACTCTATGCCACACTGTGAAGAGAATTCCATAACGTTTAACCTAACGCCATGAACAACCACAGACAGCAAACCCAATACCATGTTCAGCGTATGACCTATAACCAATATCATTATTCCAAAGATGATGAGCGGTCCGTGAAGCAATCCGCTTGCAAGTCCGTTAAAACTCTGTGAAATAGCAACACTGGCTATGCCAACTGCAAACAATCTAATATAACTCATTACGTTTCCAAAAGCGGAAATTGTATCCAAAAACGTTGTAAATGCACCTGCTAAACTCTTTTTTATTCCGGATGCAAAAGATATTCCGGGCTCAAATCCCCTAAACAGAAGAACAAGAACGAACCCCACAAGAACTCCAAGGGCAATGATCATAAAGTTGAACGATTGTCCCACAACAAGAACAAGAGCAAGAAAATACAAGCTCAGGATTGTAGAGAACCATCCTATGTCGGCAACGAAGCTCAAATCCTTTGTTTTTATCTTTTGAATCACGTTAAGAACACACGCTATGCAAAGCTGCAATGCACCAAGCGAAAACGATAGGCGCATCATAGAATTTTGCGTAAACGCATCAGTCACCCCGAACAGAGACGGAAAGTTGGTAAACTGAGGTACAACCACCTTTTGCAAAAACGGCATGGCAGTAAGTACAGCCTCCGAACCAAACCATGTCCCCGTAAGGGCTCCCCAAATAAACGTGCAAATTCCAAGCATCAAAACAAGCTTGTTCATCGCATTGAATTTTTTTGCTTTAATTATAAGAGCCAGACCTATAAGGCTTATGATCAATCCATAGGCAGCGTCCCCTATAATAAGTGCAAAGAATACTGCAAAAAAGGACAAAAACCAAAACGATACATCCTTTTCTTCATATCCGGGGCTTATTCCCAGAATACCCAAAACAGGCGAAAGCATGGATGTGTATCTGTTTGTTTTTATCAACGTTGGTGTTTCATCGCCCTTTGCGTCCTCTATAAGATATGCAAAGGATTTTTCATTCAGCAATCCGTTTTTAACCTTTGAAACCTCATCAGAGGGTATATAACCCTCAAGATAAGCAACACTTCCGTTATTAACCATACCGCCGAAGTGACGTTCAAATTCAATGTTCCTGTTAACGTCTTTAAGCGCAGCCTTAACAGAGGGAATAATGGAAACAAAAGAAGCGATACTCTTGTTGATATCACGGACTTTATTTTCCAATTCCTCTTTTTTTGCCTTCTCCTCCACAATGTCCTTGCCACACATTTTATATGTAACACAGCCTGATGGAAGGCTGTCTAACGACAGAATAAGGCTATTTGGGCTGTTTGGAATTCTAACGTATCTGATTTTTTCAAACTCTGCTGACTTTAGCTGTTTTTTATCAGCCTTTGCAAGGGCAAACGAGCTGTTTGCATCAAATGCTTTTTTCAATTCGTTTTCTGAAACGTTATCCCAAAGCGCCATGTCTGCAAGGTATTTGTCAATCGCATTTATATCGTTTTGCGCTTGTGTTTTCTGTTTAAACAGGTCAACAACCATTTTTGCGCTTTCAAAAACGTTTTCAGAAGCCCTGCCCTCGCTGCCTGCCTTTTTCTTTTTGTCTTTATCGGCATAGGCGTCTAAAACAGACAAACACTGCAACAGCAAATTTTTATCGCTTTCGGCATTTGAAAGTTCATTTGTGCTGATATTCCTTTTTTCAGTAATGTGCACCACCCCAAGTTTTCTGACGGAATCCAGCAAATGCCGTCTGTCGTCGGTTTTTGAGAGGATGGTTATTTTTTTCATTTCAGCTATACTCATGCATTACCTTCTTTAAGCAGTTTTTTCTTTGCTATTTTTCCTCTGACAACGGCAGAAGTTGATGCATCCCCAATGGCGACACTGATTTTTTTGATGTTGCTTTCGGTTTCGGGAATTTTTATTTTTTCAAACAGATTAACCCTTTGCGTGGTTGTTTTAAGCTCGTGAGATAAGGCGTCAAGCTCCTTTTTAAGCACCGTGCTTTTTGCCTTTAAAACAACTATATCACGTAGGGACTCAACACCTCGATCAACCCAAAGCGGATAGTCTTCAAGCGGATAGTCCAGACTTACAAACTCCAAACTTTCAAACACCGGAACCTTAACTCCCGCAATGTTTTCGGTTTTACATTCTATTTTGCCAGGAACCACAAGCGTTTCTATTCCCTTATCGCCGAACAGAGGATTTTCTGCCCACAAAGCAATCCACGAATCCAATTCAGCTTCTCTCTTTGCACGCTCTGTCCTCAATGCGGCTTCCTCTGCCTCAACAGAGCGAATAACAGCCTGCAACTGCTTTTTTTTAAGCTGCAAAGTAGGAAGGTAGCGCTTATATTGTTTAAGAGCATCCTTCTGCTTTTTCTGTTCGTTTTTTGTAAGTTTTATACTCACTTTTTATCTCCGGGCCAGTATTTATTAATCAAATCTGTTTTAAGAGCTGTTTCGTTTTTATCAAAACACTCTGCTAATATCTCCCATCCCGTATCCAACGCTTTTTCAAGCGGAATATTCACACTTAAATCCATAAGTCGTGATTCAAACAGCTTACCGTATTTAAGCAGCTTGTTATCCCATTCGGTAGAAGCAAAACCCATGGATTTTTTCTCAAGGCTTTCCTTGTACTGAGAATACAGTTTAATCATGGCATCCATAATTGCCCTATGGTCATCACGCGTGGATGAGTTCACGTTCTGCTTTAACCTTGAAAGGCTTCCAAACGGTTCAATACGACCGTTTTTAAGGTAGAACTGACCCTCTGTAATATATCCTGTGTTATCCGGTACCGGATGAGTAACGTCATCTGCAGGCATTGTTGTTACTGCCAAAATCGTTACGGAACCGCTTCCTTCAAAGTCAACTGCCTTTTCATAACGAGCAGCAAGAGATGAGTACAAATCACCGGGGTAACCACGGTTTGACGGAACCTGTTCCATTGTAATTGCAACCTCTTTAAGGCTGTCGGCAAAGTTTGTCATGTCGGTAAGAAGAACAAGAACGTCCTTTCCATCAAGCGCAAACTTTTCGGCAACCGCAAGGGAGAGATCGGGAACAAGAGTACATTCAACGGTAGGATCTGCCGATGTATGAACAAACATTATGGTTTTAGAAAGAGCGCCCGATTCCTCAAGCGTATTTCTGAAATACAAATAGTCGTCGTATTTGAGTCCCATTCCTCCAAGAACTATAACGTCAACCTCAGCCTGCATTGCTATTCTGGCAAGCAACTTGTTGTATGGTTCTCCCGACACGCTAAAAATAGGAAGCTTTTGGGAAACAACAAGAGTGTTGAAAACATCAATCATGGGGATTCCCGTTCTAATCATTCGTTTTGCAACTATTCGCTTTGAAGGATTAACGGACGGTCCTCCGATTTCTATCATGTTTTCTTTAAGAGCAGGTCCGTTATCTCTTGGCTCTCCGGAACCCGTGAATATTCTTCCAAGCAAATCGGGGGTATAACTCACCTGCATTGGAACTCCGGTAAAACGGACTTCATCTCCTGTTGATATTCCGCTTGTACCCGAAAACACCTGCAGCGTTACTGTATCATGATCAAGCTTGATTACGCTTGCATACGAGGTTCCATAGCGTGTGGATATAAGAGCAAGCGTGTTGTTCTTTACCCCTTGGGCCTTTACCGTTATTACGCTTCCGACGATTGATTCAATTTTTGTATATACTTTTTGCATAATCAGCCTCTTTTCCCCTCACTCTCTGATTTGATTAGTTTTTCCTGTTCTTCAAATTTATCGCTGTTCCATTTCATACCGTTCCAATCCAGGAAAAGCTGACGCAGAGCATTGAAAAAACTTCTCGCTTCGCTTTTGTCACTAAGCGCATTAAGCGGATTTAGAAGTACATCATAAAGGGTGTTAAACACTCTTTCCTGACGCTCGGGCGTAACGCTTGAATCAACCTCATCAAAGGAGTTCTGCTGAAGATAAACGCTGTCTATGAGTTCGCTTTTCTGATAAAGCACATAATCCTCTATGCTTACACCCTCTTCACCAACAACTTTCATCATCTGATTGACCTCATTCCCTCTGAACAATACAGAACGAGCAAAATCGACCCTGTCTTTATTAATTACTCCCGTATATTTTGACCAGGATTCAAGCGGATGGATGGCAGGGTATTTACGTGCATCCGATCGCTCTCTTGAAAGACCGTGGAAAGCACCCACAACCTTTAGCGTTGCCTGAGTTACAGGCTCATCGAAGTTTCCTCCGGCAGGTGATACGGTTCCGCCGATTGTTACAGAACCAAGGGATCCGTCATTCAATCTCACAAGTCCTGCTCTTTCGTAGAAAGAAGCTATTACGCTTTCAAGATACGCAGGGAAAGCCTCTTCACCGGGGATTTCCTCAAGTCGTCCGCTCATTTCCCTCATTGCCTGAGCCCAACGGGATGTTGAATCGGCAAGAAGTAAGACGTTAAGCCCCATTTCTCGGTAGTATTCTGCCATTGTAACTGCCGTGTAAACCGATGCTTCACGTGCGGCAACAGGCATTGATGATGTGTTACAAATGATAATTGTTCTTTCCATTAAAGAGCGTCCGGTTTTAGGATCCATAAGTTCGGGGAATTCTTTTAACACTTCCACAACTTCTCCGGCTCTTTCTCCGCAGGCTGCAATAATTACGATATCCACATCGGCATTCTTACTTGTCATGTGCTGCAAAACCGTTTTTCCTGCTCCAAAAGGACCGGGGGTACAATATGTTCCTCCCTTTGCCACAGGTAAGAACGTATCTATAATCCTGATTTTTGTTACCATAGGATCCTTTGGCATAAGACGTTCTTTGTATGCGGTAATAGGTCGCTTTACAGGCTGTGAGAAAACCATTGTAAGATCTTTTTTATTGCCTTTTGCGTCTTCAATAGTTGCAACGGTTTCTCTTACGTTATATTTACCCTTATCCTTTATGCTTTTAACGGTCCATTCTCCAAGCAGTGTAAACGGAACCATTATTCTATGGCGGATATTCCCCTCCATAACGTATGCGAGTTCGTCCCCTGCTATAACTTTGTCACCGATTTTTCCTGTGGGATTGAAGTCCCATTCTTTGTTTGGAATAGGATCAAGATATGCTCCCGGTGTTAAAAAGTATCCGTACTCCTCTGCAAGGCGCGGGAGCGGATTTTGAAGTCCGTCGTAAATTTGCCCCAAAAGACCGGGCCCAAGCTCTACGGCAAGAAGCTCTTTTGTAAACGTAACGCTGTCGCCTACGGCAAGACCCGATGTGCTTTCAAAAATCTGCATATCGGCAATTGAGCCGTTAATACGTATTACTTCTCCCTTCAGTTTGGAATCCCCGATGTGTATATACCCCACCTCGTTTTTAAGAACTTCACCGTCAAATTCAACGCTGACCATGTTGCCGTTTACTTTGACAACCTTTCCGCTATTGTTCATTTAATTATATCCTCCAACACACTATATGACGAAAACAATCTTGTGGCTTCTTGTCGTCCTTTTTGTTTATCAAACGATGTTTTTCTAAATAACAGACGAAGCTTTAGCGCATATACCGAAAGGGATAAAAAATCCGCAAAGTGAAACGCAGACAACTTATCAAGCGCCTTCCAATATAGTTCAAAAATCTTCAATTCGCTTTCATATGGATTTTCTGCCTCAACCGCAGAGCGAGCAAGCTTCATAACATCAGAGCTCTCCGGAGTTTTAAGAATGTACTTTGAATCATTTTTTCCCAGTCGCAACGCCCTGTAGTGCAGAACTGCCCTTTGTATTGATGAGCACATTTCATTGTACTGTTTCATAAAAGGAGCATTTATGCTTTTACCGTTTAAAAGGTCCTCTATGCTTTTTTTATCTTTTTTAGGAACAAATCCGTCTATTCTTTTTAAGAATGTTTCTTTTGTAAACGGGACTTCCCCCCCTTCCTTATATGAAAGGGTAGGTAAACTTGTCATCAAATAATAGTATCCGTTCATTTTTTACAAATTATCCTGTTCAATCCTTCTGAAAGATAAGGAACAAGCAATGCTGTTAGTTCTTCATCGGTAAAATCGTAATAAGCCTTGCCGTTGTTCACACTAAGTTTAAAGCCGGAACGCAAGCTTGGGTTGTTTTCGGCCTTAATGCCAAGCGACGAAAAAACGGATGCGGCAATTCCAGAATAGAGTTTGTCGCTAAGCTCTGCTTTTTTGTCAGCATCTTCAACTCCGGAAATTGCTGCTTTAATAATCTCGGTATAATCGGACGGTGTAAGATTGTTTTTGATGTTGTCGTTAAGAACCGATGCAAACAGATCATTTAACTCGTTCTTTAGGCTTAAACGTATGTTGCGTGCAGCCTGTTCCAAGGAATTTTCGCCCTGTTTTACAAGTTTTTCGGCTTCGCGTTTTGCCTCTGCCACAATGTTATCGGCTTCGGCTTTCGCATCCTTCACGATTTTCTGTGCATCTTCATTCGCCTTGTTTATTATCTGTTCTTTTTTTTGCAAAGCTTCATCCACACCTTCCTTGTTTATCTTATCAAGAAGGTCCTGAATCGATAGTTCCATCTATTACCTCTTCTTCTATTATTCGCCACATCGCCAAACAAGTAGTATCGGCAGAAAACAGGCATAATATATTATATATCCGTTAACAGCACAAGAACAGTGCTGTCAATGGAGTATAATATAACGACAAAATGTACAAAAATCAAACATTTAGGACAAACAGACTGCCCCTTAAACTTTTATACGTCAACCGATGTGAAGGAAAAAGCGCTTACGTCAAATAGTCCCATATCGGTTATTTTCAGCTCGGGGATTACCGGCAATGCCATAAAACAAAGCGTCATAAGCGGATCAACGTCCTTTGAGACCCCAAGCTTATCGATGGCAAGCTTATGGATTTTATCAAGCTCTTCCATCATCTGTTTAACATTCAACTCTGCGCTTAAAAGACCAGCAATCTCATGCTTTAATGAGGCTATAACCTTGCCGTTTTGAACAACCGCTATTCCACCACCGATACGCTCAAGCTCTTTGACGGCCAAATACATTTCGTCATCGCTTACGCCTACGGTTATGAAGTTGTGAGAATCATGTGCTATCGAAAGCGCTATTGCTCCTTTTTTAATTCCGTATCCGCCAATCAAGCCAACACCGATGTTCCCAAGTCCGTTGTGTCGTTCAATAACAGCAATTTTGGCAACATCCTTATCAGGTGAATACATAAAGTAGCCGTCATTATCGGTACATACGCTTTCAATTGTGTTTTTGGTAACTACCGAACCGGGGATTACTCCTATCACTCTTGCCTTATTGCCGTTTATCTTTAGCTTCAGCTTGTCTTTGGAAAAATCGCCTATGTTCACCTTACCCGAAACTGACTTTGGAATGTACGGTTTAACCTCTTCAAGATATTTTCCGTTTTCGGCAACAAGCTTTCCGTTAATTATTACCTTTGAAGGAAGCGGATATTCAAGCGAGGGAGCTATGACGATATCTGCTCTTTTGCCCGGAGCTATTGCTCCCCTGTCCGTAAGGTGATGAGCTGTTGCCGCGTTTATGGTTGCAATCTGAATTGCCGTTATCTCGTTAATTCCACCCTTGACACCAAGGCGAATATTGTTGTCTATATCTCCCTCTTTATATATACTGTTCGGCTGACGGTCGTCAGTACAGAACATACAAAGACGTGCGTTGTAATCGTCAACCCCTTTTGCAAGTCGTTCGGTGTCGTGACATGCCGAGCCCTGACGAAGAAGAACATACATCCCCCTTGAGGTTCTTTCCCTGAGTTCCTCAGGCGTTGCACATTCATGATCTGTAAACGGGCCGGCTGCTACATAGGCATCAAGAGTTTCGCCATGTATATTTGGGCTGTGTCCGTCTATTGGCTTTCCTGCCTTGTTTGCAACCATTATTTTATCAAGTATTTCATCATCGCCTAACGAGGTGCCAACATAGTTCATAAGCTCGCCAAGTCCAAGCACACGGTCAAGGTTGATACATTTTTCTATTTCTTTTGCACCTAATACAGCTCCGGCGTGTTCAAAAGGAGTTGCAGGAACGCAGGATGGAACCATAAAAAACACGGAAAGCGGAATGTTCTCTGTTGCCTTATAAAAGTAGTCCAGCCCTTCAACACCGCATACGTTGCAGATTTCATGAGGATCTGCAATTACCGTGGTGGTTCCGTGAGGGACTACGGCACTGGCAAACATCTCAGGACAAAGATGTGATGATTCTATATGAACATGACCGTTTATAAAGCCGGGCATAACATATTCGCCCTTTGCATCTATAATTTGATCTGCACATAATTCGCCTTCTGTTCTTACCCCGGCTATTACTCCGTTTGCCACAAGAACGGCGGCATTTTTAATAATGGAGTGATTGAACACATCAACCACATTAGCGTTGATAATGGCAAGATCTGCCTTTTCACGTCCTGCAGCTACATCTATAATGCGCTTTAAAGTTTTTTTGGTTGTCATTTCACTTTATCCTCTATTATTTTGCAAGATTTTTCTTATATTAATTATACTAAAATCTGTGGCTTTATGTGGATTTATTGATATAATGGCAAGTATATAATATAATTTAAAATCGGTTTGAATGCCGAAGTGGCTCAGTGGTAGAGCAATTCACTCGTAATGAATAGGTCGTGGGTTCGACTCCCACCTTCGGCTTTTTTGTAGGGACTGACACTATCTTTCTAATTATAGAAAAAGCGTTATATTTGATGAAAATCTTGTTGTTGGATATTGACTTTCAATTCAAGAAATAACTATTACATAATTATAAGCAGCAATTCTATGATAGAATGCATATGAGATTTTAGTATTACAGGTGTCGCATAATGACTAAAAAAAATCAATCAAACAGATTAACTATACAGCACAAAGAAAATAATGGTGTTGTTGGCATCTTTTGTGAAGAAGCCAAAGTTCATGATTTAGAAGTGTCACACGTATCACATTTAGTAATAGATAAACTGAAATCCGAATATCCGCAATTAACATTCAGATATAGACAAAGCATTACAAAACAAGAAATTAACAGTTCTTTAAAAAAAATAGACAATGAACTTGGACAAACGTTGTTTGTACCAGATTCAAAAATAAAACCAGATGGTGGTTTAATAGAAGTACTCGATGATAATGGTAACTGGAGAGTAGTATTAGTTTCTGAAGCAAAACATCAGGGCAAAGATATTGAAAATATACTATCCGGTAAACTTGTGGGTAAGAATAATGATCAAGATTTAATGGTTGCAGGAAATGCAATAGAAAGAGCTCATAAAAATATTTCTGAAATCGCTAACTATATGCTATCTGAAACATATTTCCCATATGTTTTATTTCTAGAAGGTTCTAATTTCTTAACACAAGATATTATTGCTACAAGGCCTGATGGGCGACAAATAAAACTTGCCCATAATAATGGAGCATTAAATCGATTAGATAGATTAACTGCAGCTAACTATGGGATGAAAATAAATACAAATTTATGTAAAAATAAAATAATTCCTATAAAAGACTGTAGCCTAATGCTTCAAGCCACTTCAATATATACACAGGGTGACGGGAAACACTGGGATAAAGATGAAATGCTTAATATTATGTTAGATATAGCAAAAACAGCTCTTAAAATGTTGGGAAGTGATCTTTTTGACCAGATTACAAAAAAATAGCAGAGGTTTTAAATACTGATATGACAAGAAAATGCAACCACTCGTTATTAGAAAAAGCTAAATACAATAAAAAAGATGAATTTTATACTCAGTTGATTGATATTGAAAATGAGTTGTCATATTATGAAGAAGCCTTCTTCGGAAAAGTTGTTTATTGTAATTGCGATGACGTAAAACACAGTAATTTTTTTAAATATTTTGTATCTAATTTTACGAAATTAGGTTTAAAAAAATTAATTTGTGCTTGTTATAAAGAGTCAAGCTTATTTAATCCTCAATGCGGATATTATTATGAATATAATGGTTCCTCATCTACTGAGTTAGATTTAACAAAAATAAAAAACTTTAATGGAAATGGAGATTTTCGAAGTAAAGAAAGTATCGCTTTATTAAAACAAGCTGACATTGTTGTTACTAATCCTCCATTTTCGTTATTTAGAGAATATATTTCACAACTGGTTGAATACAAAAAAAAGTTTTTAATAATAAGCAATGTGAATGCCATAACATATAAAGAAGTTTACAGTTTAATAAAAAAAAATAAATTATGGTTAGGTGTAAATCTAGGCAGAGGAATTTCCGGTTTTATAGTTCCTAAAGAGTATGAATTATATGGGCTGGAAACTAAGATTAATAAATTCGGTGAAAGGATAATATCCCCTAATAATTGTATGTGGCTTACAAATATTAATCATTCAAAACCACGAGGTTTTATCAATTTGACTGAAAGATATATTGGAAATGAATTAAAATATCCACACTACGACAACTTTGACGGCATCCATATTGATAAAACTAAGAATATACCATATGACTATGACGGTGTAATGGGTGTTCCGTTGACTTTTCTTCATCAATTTAATCCAGAGCAATTTGAAATTATTCAGTTTAGAAAAGGTGATGACGGAAAAGATTTAAAAATTAATGGTAAAGCCCCATTTTTTAGAATTTTAGTGAGAAATAAAAAATACATACAAAATTGCAACAACAAGCAAACAAGCTGAACCATGTTTAGTGGCTTGAGCATTGCAATTTAACGATATATAAAAAACTCTCCGGCACACGGAGTTTTTATTCATTGTATCAAATTACACTTTCTGTCAAATTCCATAACCGTCATATAAAATTATCTTTCACCGTATTAAATATCATAAACCGTTTGTCTTATAATACAATAAAAGCAAAACAAACCTAAAGGACGGCAATATGAAAATAGGCAAATGGGAAAAAATTGACGAAAGAGAAAAGCTTGCAGAAACAAAAATATTCAGCGTTTGGAAACAAAAGAAAAAATCGCTTATATCCGGACGATGCGGCACGTTTGCATCAGTAGATGCCCCCGACTGGGTTGTATGTATTCCAACGTATATCAAAGACGGAATCACCTATGTTGTTATGGTGCGTCAATACAGACACGGAAGCGATTCAATAACTCTTGAATTTCCATGTGGCACAGTTGAAAAAGGTGAGGCAAACGAAGCAGCAGCTATCAGGGAACTTGAAGAAGAAACAGGCTGCCATTCGCACTCTATGCCAATAAAATTAGGTTCCGTATCTCCAAACAGCGCATTTATGACTAACAGAAGCACCGTATTTTTGTTTAAGGATGTGAAAATTGAAGTTGAGCAACACCTTGATGAAAACGAGGAAATAGAAGTTGTACACTTGCCGCTTAATGAGGTTATTTCAAAATATATTGCGGATGAAAAAGAATGCGACAACTCCATTATGGCAACAGCTTCATTTATGTATCTAAGACATATGAACCTTATAAAACAAATTCAGTAAAAAACTATAAAGAATATTCAATAACACCGGGTATTGAAATTGATGTGCATGTGAGTTTGATACCCGTAGGACGCACGTTATTCAAATTGTTATAGCCATAAAGCGTATCCCCTATTATAGGACAGCCTAAATAAGAAAGATGCGCCCTTATCTGATGTCTAAAACCTCGTGTTATCTCAACAGTAACTTCGTCATTGTAAACGTTAATAACAGAGCTTGTGTATTTGCGCTTGGTTACGTCCTTGTTTTTATACTTTTTTAATTCTTCTTCCTGTACAGGCCTAACCGCAATCCGACCCTTTCCATAGGGGCGAAAATACGATTCGATTTTATACGGCAGACTGAGCTTGTTTAATAAATCTCCGTTAAGCACACAGGCTTTGTAGGTCTTAACTATTCTGTCTTTGCTTTGCAGCTGTTTAATCTTTTCAAAAACAGCGGTGTTTTTGGCAGCAATAACAAGGCCTGACGTGCAGTAGTCAAGCCTGTAAAGACACATCAATTCATCTTCTCGGCTGTTTGGATTTGAAATCGTATGTTCACCCGATTCCTTATAAAAACACCGTATATCACTGTTTTCAAAAAGCAATTTCATAAAGCAATTATACGTTAACCGAATAGCTTATACCGAGTTTAGTTACATATTCGTCAAGAATGCGTTTTGCCTTTTCCTTTTGTTCGGGGTTATTCCATTCCACTGTCATGGTAATAAGGGTTTCCTTGTTCAGGTATGTACCGTAAGAACGGCCATAAACCTTATTTCCGTTTTTATCTATCCAATCGTATTCATAAAAGTATTCACCGGTTTTGGAATTGTTGTCTTTTTTCCTGATTTTGTGCCCGGTTCCGCCAAGGACTCCAAGATGTTCCTTGTAAAACTTTTCAACCTCGTTTCTGGTGTTTCTAAACGCCATAACTCTAACGGCACTCCATGAAAACGCAAAGTCCATACCGGAAAATTCACTCAATACAAAGAATATTCCATCATCGTCAAAACCCTCTTCTGTGGGGTATCTGTATGCGTTTATTACAACGTCGTTTTTTACATCAACTATAAACCCTACGGATTTTCTTAGCGTTTCGGTAATGTCGTTTCGCATCCATATGCCGCCTGAGGGAACATTTTCAAGCGTTATCCCCGTATGAGGGAGCGTTATCCCAGCAAATGCAAAACAACAGGAGAATAAAACAAATAAAACTAACAGCGTAATTTTTTTCTTCATATTATGATTTTAATGACAATCACTGTATGTATCAAATCAGATCTTTAAATCGTACTTCAAATCCAGCTGCTCTTTAAGTTCTTTAAAGGCATTTATTGCATTCTGTTTACCTTTATTATCTGCCCATTCCATTGTTAAATTGATAAGCATGTTCTTTTGGTAATAGATTCCGTGCATATAACCGTTTATAAGCCTGTTATCCTCTGTTTTCCACGAATATCTTATATACATCTCGCCTGTTTTTGAGTCGCGCTTTTCTTCAATAATCCTAAACGATTTTCCGTTATTTTGTCCGACACGGAATTCATTTACGTACTTTTTAACCTCGTTCATGGTTTCTTTAATGGCAAGAATACGCACGACACTCCATGAAAATGCAAAATCCATGCCTGAGCATTCGTTGAGCAATACAAAGTTTTCTCCGCTGTTTTGTAAAAGTGACTTTTCGTTTAAAAGATACACATTGTTTATCACGGGATTTGGTACTTCTATAAAACCGCGCCCCTTTTCTTTGGTGAATTCGGTTCTGTCATCATATGCCCATCTGCCGCCGTCCGGAATTGAAGTCATTAGCTTGTGCGTTTTTGGCAATTCTATGGTTGCGAAAAGCGATGCGTTTACAACAAGCATTACAAATGAGAGTAAAATTCCTTTTTTAATATACCTGTTCAAGGTAAGCTTATCATTAATCATAAAACCTCAACTTTTAATAAAATTGCACGATTTTTATCATACAACAACAAAAAATATCAACATTTTGTATAAAAATCAATTTTTTAAGCAAGAAAAATGACGTATTTTATTCTTCCTCAAGCTCTTTTTCTGATTTTAGGCGAATAGTATTGTTGGGCTTATTAATCTTTGGAGCATATGCTTGAGGTGAAGAAAAGTACGCATCTACTGCGCTTAGTATTCTGTAAGCATTGTCGTATGTGGAACATTTTTCGCTGAGTTCAACGTTGATATCCGCATAACTTTTATAAATATCATAGCGTTTTTGATACACCTCATCAAAGGATTTTTTGGGATCTGATTTGTCAACATAAGGAGGAAGAACGCCCGAATTGATAACTCGCCTATATAAACTGTCCTTTTCTATATAGATATGAACAACATCACCTACGGTATGCGCAAGCTTCATAAGCGAAGCATTGTCACATGCACTTTCTCCAAGAGCAACAATTATATTTCCGTTATTGGATTTAAAATAATTATACAAACACATCGTTTCTGTTTTCATATAATTATCCTTACCGGTGACATCGTAAAAATACTTTAGACTAGGGTATTTATGCTGTATGGATTTTAAAAGCAAATCGTCTAAGTCCAAAAAATTTACGGCAAGCTTTACACCAAGGATTCGCCCCATGGTGCTTTTCCCTACATCCTTCATGCCCACAATAAACAGCGGTCTTTTTATTTCTGTAAAAAACGGATCTGTTATATCCCCCGTTGTGTTATTGTCTTTTGGTTCTTTGCCTTTTGAAGAAAACTTTTTATACATCTTTGACAGATACTCTTTTTCTGTTTTTTCTATACGCTGCATATCATTGATAGCCACAGAACCAAAACGTTTTTTCAATTCCTCATAAAATACAACAAGCAATATACCCCAAAACATTATGAGTGCGAAAATCGGCAGCGATATAACAATTTGATTGAATTCAACTTCAAAAAAGAGCATCAATGCAAGTTCGCCGACAGAGATGAACAAAAAAAGGAGAGACATGACAATCGCAATTCCAAAAACACTGTTTTTACTCTTTTTAGCAAGCACAATGGTATATAGCAAAATCAAAAAAGAGGATAATGCGCTTAAAATCGGAATAATAAAATCAAAGCCTGTAAACGTCATGTCTCACCATCTGTTATTTATACTCTATGATACTGTCCACATAGTTTTTAGGAACAGAATAATCCAAAAATCTGATACAGGTTGAAGCAACAGAAGCAATGCCCAGCCCCTCATTAAGCTTTTCGCTGTATTCCCCCTTGTACTCAGGATCGTAAATTATAAACGGCACGGGATTGAGCGAATGGCTTGTTTTTGCCTGTGGAGTTCCGTCTGCTTTTAGTTTAACATCCCCGTTTTTGGCATGCTCGTACATGTCATCAGCATTGCCGTGATCCGCTGTTATCAAAAGAACGCTGCCTGTTCTGTCGGCGGCCTCCTTAAGGCGCATAAGCTGCAAGTCCATAGCTTCCATAGAACATACAACTGCCTCGTAAATGCCCGTATGACCTACCATGTCTCCGTTTGGATAGTTCAGCTTTATAAAATCCCACTTACCACTTTCCATTTCGGCAATTACCCTGTCGGTAATATCTGCACATTTCATCCAAGGACGCTGTTCAAACGGAACAATATCGGATGGAACTTCTACATATTCCTCAAGCGATTCGTTGAACTTACCGCTTTTATTGCCGTTGAAGAAATACGTAACATGTCCGAACTTCTGCGTTTCCGAAATCGAGAACTGCTTAAGCCCCACCTCGCAAAGGTGCTCTGCAAGCGTTTCCGTTATATCGGGAGGGGAAACCAGATACTGCTTTGGAGTGTGTAAATCTCCATCGTATTCCATCATTCCGGCATACTCTACCTTAGGCATTCTGACCCTGTCGAAAAACTTAAAGTCCTTGTTATCAAATGCCGCAGTAATTTCAAGCGCCCTATCGCCTCGGAAGTTGAACAGAATAAACGAATCCCCATCTTCAACAGTTCCTACGGGAGTGCCGTTTTTATCGGCTATTACAAATGGAGGCAAATCCTGATCTATTGCATGGGTTTCTTCCCTTAATATTTTAATAGCCTCTATGCTGCTTGTGAATTTGCGCCCATCTCCGAGAACATGAATGTGCCAACCTTTTTCAACCATGCTCCAGTTAGCATTGTACCTGTCCATTGTAATCACCATACGTCCGCCACCTGATGCTATTTTTGCATCAAAGGACGAATCGCTTATATCGGTAAGGAACTTTTCAAACGGTTCAAAATATTCAAGGGCACTTGTTTCACCCACATCCCTTCCGTCAAGAAGCGCATGGATTCTGACTTTTTTTACGCCGTCTTTTTTGGCCCTTTCAATCATCTTGTACAGATGATTTATATTAGAATGTACGTTCCCATCGCTCATAAGGCCCAAGAAATGAAGTGCGCCACCGCTGTTTTTTACATTGTTGACAAGTTTTTTCCATGTTTCCCCTTCAAACAATGCTCCGCTTTCTATGGCCTCTCCTACAAGGCTTGCTCCTTGGGAATAAACTCGGCCTGCACCCATGGCGTTATGTCCGACCTCACTGTTCCCCATATCGGAATCGCTTGGAAGCCCCACGGCAGTTCCGTGAGCCTTCAACAGCGTATTCGGACAATTCTTCAAAAACCAATTCAAGGTTTCAAGATGAGATGCTTTGACGGCATCCCCTGCTTCATACTTTCCTTTACCCACTCCGTCCATTATTACAAGAACAACAGAACCTCGGCGTGAAATTTTATTTTGTTTAACAATCTTTTCCATACTACTTCTTATAATAAATAATTTTAGATGCTTTTACGAGAGCTCAAAGCCTTTGTGACTTATAACGCTTCTTCGTAAATTGAATATATATCGTCCTCGCTAAGGGGAACATAACTACCCTTACATCCGTTTGCAGCCTTTTTAGCCATTTCTTTAAAATTCGTTTTGTCCGTTATGCCAACCTCTCTAAGGGATGAGGGCATTTTCATGGAATGTGTAAAGAAAGTGCGTGTTTTTTCTATTGCTGCTGAGCAAACTTCTTCATCGCTTCCCGAAAGATTCCATACGTTTCTGCCGTATTTTGCCATATCGCCCACTTTTGACCTGTCTTTATTAACAACATACTTCATCCATACAGGGGTTAATATTGCAAGTCCCTCACCGTGAGTAATGTCATAAAAAGCAGACAGCTCGTGTTCCATGGGATGAACGCACCATTTAACCTCAGCTCCGTAGCTCAACAATCCGTTAATAGCTAAACTCCCTGCCCACATAAGATTTGCTCTGGCTTCATAATCGCTTGGGTTTTCAACAGCAATAGGACCGTATTTTATGCATGTCTTTAACACGGCTTCACAAAGTGCTGACTGCAGATATGCTCCTTTTACGTTTGTAAAATAGTTTTCAAATGTGTGGCTCATCATGTCTGCAGTGCCGGCTGCAGTTTGTTTTTTAGAAACGGAAAACGTGTTTTGAGGGTCTAAAATTGACATTACGGGCGTTATACAGTCGCTTGCTGTTCCCCATTTTTCATTTTTGCTCAAATCGCTTATTACGGCGAACTTGTCCATTTCTGATCCTGTTGCCGAAAGAGTAAGCACGCTGTACAAAGGCAAAGCTGATTTTATTTTTGAGCCGTCTAATACAAGCTCCCACGGATCGCCCTGATATACTGCCCCGGCTGCTATTATCTTTGCAGCATCAATTACAGATCCGCCACCAACTGCCAAAACGGCGTTTATATTGTTTTCACGGCATATTTTAACACCCTTTCTTACAGATTCAATGCGAGGATTCGGCTCTATGCCGCAACACTCAGTAAATTCAATTCCCGCTTCTTTTAATTCGTTTACAACGCTTTCATAAAGTCCGCTTTTTTTAATGCTGCCGCCGCCGTAAACAAGCAGAACCTTACTCGCTTTTTCTTTAATCTCTTTAAGATGATGCAACTGATTTTTACCAAAATGAATAATTGTGGGTATAGAATAAGAAAAGTTATTCATATCTCTCCTCCGTTAAACTACAGGGTTTCAAAACCCTTATGTATTGTTATGTATTAATAATACCTATTTTTTAATTATATTCCATTTTGTTATAATTACCCGTGTGAAAATGCGAATTCTTGTTATATCTACAATAATACTCTCATGTCTTATTTTATTCTCATGCACAAAAAAACAAACGGAAGGAAGTGGGAAGACCGAAACAAGAATTTGGGTTGATGATACCGGTCGTGTAGTAGAACTCAAAGCAAATATCACTCGAATTGCGGTATCGGGAAGAATAGCGCAAAGCATAGTTTACCCAATAGCAAAGGATATGCTTACGGGAATTGCGGAGCCGTGGTCAGAGTTTGAAAAAAGCGTTATACCGTCAGAGTATTTATCTCTGCCCGTACACGGACGAATCTACGGAATAAAGGGGAAGGTCAATCCGGAAACCCTTATTGCGCTCTCCCCCGATGTTGTGATAGACATTGGAGCAAATATGGCTGAATCCCGCTCCGATATGGATGCTTTCACCGAAAAAACCGGAATTCCCTTTATACACATAACACTTGATAAAACCAATTTGGATGAGGTTTTTATTAAGCTTGGCGCCCTTTTAAACAGGAGCGAGCGAGCAAAACAGTTGGCGGACTTCACAAAAAAAGTGTATTCGTTTGCAGAAAACACGATGAAAACGGTAACGCCCAAAAGAGTTATATACCTAACGGGAAGCAGAGGAGAAAGGGTTATTGCCCATAATTCGTATTTTTCCTCTGCCCTTGATTTATGCACCGACAATGTTGCTAAATTCAGTCATATAGAAAGGATGTCTTATGCCCCTTTTTATACAAACGAGCAGCTGATGCTATTCAATCCGGAAATAGTGCTTATCTCGTCAATATGTGACAAGGATGAGATTAAAAACAACGTCGCAATTCAGTCATTGGATGCCGTTCAAAACTCAAAAGTGTATTTCTTCCCACACATACCTTACGAAAATATGGGCTTCCCTCCGGGACCTTGTGAGATATTCGGTATCTTATGGCTTTTAAATACACTGTATGGTGAAAAGATAACGTTTGATTATCAGGCTGAAACCGCATTGTTTTATCAGTTATTTTTTTAGTGCTATAATAAAAATAAATTATGAAAAAAATTAAAAAATTCTTATCGTCATCAACATTTCACATTGCCGTTTTATATATTGTAGAAATAATTTTAACGATTATGTTGGGCTTGTATCTGAGCGGCAACATATTTGCTCATTATAAGTGGTTCGACTACCTGATTAAGGCCCTCAAAATACTTACGGTCTTGATGTTCATATATGTTCTTCTGTATGAAAATCTTGATTACGCATATCGTGTAAACTGGTTTATTCTTTTCCTTATATCCCCTACATTCGGAGGTCTGATATACCTTTTATGCGCCTCTAAACGTCCTCTGCCCCAAAAATGGAGAAAGCAATACAGAAAAACAAAAATATTTAAAAACAATAAATTATTTTTCAAAAGCTACTCCGACAACGGCGATGGTGATATTTTAAATCTTGACGAACGCACTACAAAGCTTGCAACGTATGTTTCAAAAAATGTCTATACATCGGTTTATCGCGCCACATCCGATCTGAAATTCTATCCGTCGGGAGAACAAGCATGGGAGGATATGCTCGAAAGCCTTAAGAACGCAAAAAAATACATATACCTTGAGTTTTACATAATAGATTGCGGAGTATTGTGGGAAAGGGTTGAAACAATCCTGCTTCAAAAAGCCAAAGAGGGACTTGAAATAAAAATTCTATTCGACGACATGGGTTCACTTGGTAAATTCAAAACCTCCGTTATTAAAAAACTCAATAAAAACGGCATTCAAACCTGCCGATTTAACAAGGTCAGAATGCACTTAGACTATTCTCTGAACTTCAGAAATCACAGAAAATACCTAATAATAGACGGGAACACGGTATATACCGGAGGTATAAACCTTGCAGATGAATACGTGAACATCAATTCCCCCTATGGGCATTGGTTTGACACAGGCATTCGCCTTACGGGCGACATGGCAGAAGATGCCCTCAGAGCATTTTGTTTGGACTGGTTATTTGCAAGCAAACAAGAATTGACAATACCAACATCAGTTCCAAAAACGGTACAAACATCAGAAGGCTTTACACAGCTGTATCTTGCCTCTCCGTTTAACAATGCCCATGTTACCCGAAGCGTTTTCCTTACAATGCTTAATAATGCTCAAAGAAAATTTTATATAGCAACCCCGTATCTTGCACTTGATAAAACAACGCTTGATGCGCTGATAATGGCAGCCCAAAGCGGAGTTGATGTAAGAATAGCCGTTCCGGGGATTCCCGATAAAAAAATAGTTTATATAATCACACAGGGCTACTTTAACGCTCTTATTAAAAGCGGCGTGAAAATATACACATACACTCCGGGATTCCTACACGCAAAACTGCTGTATGCAGACGATGAAATAGCAACAGTCGGCTCTGCCAACATGGACTATCGCTCATTTTATATAAATTTTGAAGGCGGAGTGCTGCTGTATAAAACAGAATGCCTTAAAGATATAAACGCCACATTCATAAATCTGTTTGATCAATGCGAAAAGCAGCATTACAAAAAGCAATCGCTGTGGTTTAAAATAAAGCACCTGTTTGTGCGCTTTCTCATTCCTCTTTGCTGATATTTGAGCCTAACTTTTCAATAACGGTTTTAATACCCTTTAAATCGGTTATGTTTATATACATT